>CACZQU010000301.1 GCA_902783305.1 uncultured Lachnospiraceae bacterium
AGCATTAATTTACAGACTGTCCCAAAGCTTGGCTTTGGTCTGATGCGGCTGCCGGAAAATGACGGAGTCATTGATTTTGAACAGGTATGCAGGATGGCAGACGCCTATCTCGAGTCCGGCCTGAACTATTTTGATACCGCATACGTTTACCACGGCGGAAACTCCGAAAAAATCGTCAAAGAAGCGATCGTAAAACGCCACCCCCGCGATTCGTTTACGATCGCCACAAAGCTTCCCGCCTGGTGCATGAAGGAGGAGGCTGACCGGGACCGGATTTTTGCCGAGCAGCTGGAGCGCTGCGGAGTGGATTATTTTGATTTCTATCTGCTTCATTCGATCGAAGACGGGAACAACGGGGATACCTACGATCGTCTGAACTGCTTTGAATGGGGACTGGAAAAGAAAGCACAGGGGAAGATCCGCCACTTCGGTTTCTCCTTCCACGGCAGTCCGGAGTACCTTGAGCAGCTTCTGGACGCCCATCCGGAGGTCGAATTTGTACAGATTCAGCTGAACTATGCCGACTGGGAAAATCCCGTGGTCCGCTCCGGAAGGCTTTACGAGATCCTGCATTCCAGAAACATTCCGATCATCATCATGGAGCCCGTCAAAGGCGGTTCGCTGGCAAAGCTGGTGCCGGATCTGGAAGCCAGATTCAAGGCCGTGCATCCGGACAGATCCATTGCCTCCTGGGCGCTGCGTTTCGCGGCATCCCTTCCCGGTGTGATGACTGTGCTTTCCGGTATGAGCAGCCCGGAGCAGATGGCCGATAACCTCGCCACCTTCTCCCCCTTTGAACCGCTGAGCGATGCAGAAAAAGCAGTGATCGAAGAGGTGCGCCAGATCATGATGAGCGTAGACACGATCGGATGTACTGCCTGCCGTTACTGTACCGATGGATGTCCGATGAACATTGCCATCCCCGAGGTGTTCCGCGCCGTCAATACCATGAAGCTGTACAACGATGAGTTCCGGCCCAAAGCATTCTATAAGGGAGTAGTTGCCCAGGGGCATGGCCGTGCCGGAGACTGTATCGCCTGTGGTCAGTGCGAGGGCGTCTGTCCGCAGCATCTTCCGATTATTTCTCTTCTGAAGGAAGCCAGCGAAAAGCTGGACGTAACGCAGTCCACCTGACACAGATACCAGTCTGTTCATTTTCACGATAGATTCAGCCTTGAGCAGCAGGGCGGGAAAAAGCGCCGCAGGCGTGGATTCCTGAGATTCCTGTTCCCTGGACGCGGAGGCTGAACAGTTACTTCGCAGCAGGAAAAGAGCCTGTGAAAAAGGAGCTTTGCTTTCTCCTCCTTTCACAGGCTCTTTTTCATCTGCATTCAACCCTTCGCGATGATTTCGTCTTCCTTTTCATGCAGCTTCTTTAACGCATGTTTTGTTTTCCCCTGCAGGTCTTCTCCGAATACCCAGGAGCCGGCAACCAGCAGATTTGCTCCGGCGTCCATGACAATACCCAGCGTATCGTCCGCGATTCCTCCATCCACCTGGATATCGGCTTCTATGCCATTTTTTCTCAGCATATCCCGGACTGCAGTAATTTTCCCGGTGCATTTCGGAATATATTTCTGTCCCCCGAAGCCAGGCTCAACCGTCATCACCAGGATCAGATCGCTCTCTGAAATAAGCGGCTCCAGCACCTCCACCGGGGTATCCGGTTTGATCGAAATTCCCGAACGGACTCCTGCCGCATGGATCTGCTTCAGGGTGGCCAGGGGATCTTCACAGGCTTCCACATGAACGGTGATGGAATCCGCACCGCATTTCACAAATTCTTCGATATAGCGGGAAGGCTCCCGGACCATCAGATGGACATCGAAAAACAGAGGGCTTTCCTTCCGGATCGAACGAATCACGGGCATCCCGAAAGAAATGCTGGGGACAAAATCCCCATCCATCACGTCAATGTGAACCCATTCCACTCCTTCCTGTTCCAGAATCGTCAGCTGCCTCCCGAGATGATTAAAATCCGCAGACAAAATCGATGGACAAAGCTGATAGTTCATGATAATCCTCCTTTGCATGTGCGTTATCCGTACGGCTTCATCGCTTTCACTTCTTCCATTAACGCCAGGTAGCTCTCGTATCTTTCCCTGGAAATCTTCCCTTCCGAAAGAGCCCTTTTTACCGAGCAATCCGGCTCCTTTATATGGCGGCATCCCTGAAACCGGCAGTCTGCGCGGAAGGGAGCAAACTCCCGAAATGTATTTTCCAGATCCTGCTCCTGCATCATCGGAAGAAACAGGGATGTGAATCCTGGAGTGTCCACCAGAAAGGTATCCTTTCCGACGGGAATGACCTGGGAATGCCGTGTGGTGTGCCTGCCTCTTCCCAGCTTCCGGCTGATCGTTCCGGTCTCCATCATCACCTCTGACTGCAGGCAGTTAGTCAGCGTGGATTTTCCCACTCCGGACGGGCCGGCAATCACGCTGGTCCGTCCATGAAGCAGACGTCTGATATCTTCCATTCCTTTTCCTGCCTCTGCCGAGCAGGCTGTCACGTCAAAACCACTTAAGCGATACCTGCCGGTTATGGCCTCCAGCTCTCCTTCTTTCGCAAGATCGCTTTTTGAGAAGCATATCACGACTGGTACCCTCTGAAAGGTCATCATCGTCAGGTAACGGTCCAGAAGCAGGAAATTCACCTCCGGTTCATGCAGGGAAAAAATGAGGACGGCCTGGTCAACATTTGCGACGGCAGGACGGATCAATTCGTTTTTCCGCGGCAGAAGCTGCACTACGTTTCCCTCTTTTTCCTTTTCATCCAGCACATCCATTAAGACATTATCACCGACCAGCGGTTTTTTTCCTTCCTTGCGGAAAATACCTTTTGCCTTGCATTCATAGAGGAATCCATCCTCCGCATAGATATAATAAAACCCGGCGATGCCCTTAATGATCTTTCCCTGCATTCATCAGCCTTCTTTCCCATCAGAAATCCTTCCGGACATCTGCCATAATCCAGCAATGCCATCCCAAAGAAATGGCAGCTCACTGCCTCACTCATCCGGGATGGCATCGTTATTACCGG
Organism: uncultured Lachnospiraceae bacterium; assembly: GCA_902783305.1. GTDB lineage: Bacteria > Bacillota > Clostridia > Lachnospirales > Lachnospiraceae > Blautia_A. The sequence goes on from CACZQU010000301.1 coordinate 3,040, forward strand.
TTTCCTGTCTGGCTAACCAAACTGTGACTCCAGTGCAAAAAACCATGCTCCACTGCAGGCTTTCCCGCAAGTGGAGCGATGGATTCTTTGCACGTCCTGTATTCGTATGGAGTGGGTCGCTGCGTGTCAGCGGCACGCGTTCAGCTTTGAACCAGGCCTGCAGCTGCAGCCTTCACACAACTGGTCACCGTCTGACTGTATTGTGTTTATACCTTCTTAAAAGAAAGAGTGTAGATTCCCAGTTCCTCATAGGTACCATTAATCTGTTCGTAAAGATACAGCACACCCTCATCCACTCCGGGTACTCCTTCCAGATTGAGCTGGTAAGGAAATTCAAGGATCTCGCCGTCAACAACGGTCACCGAGCTTGCCTGGCCGCCGGTATCCTGAACCAGCTGCAGACGAATGCGGCCGCCGTTATATCCCGTCGGAGTATTCAGTCTCTGTGTACATTTCCAGACCTCCCCGGCTGCCGCGGCAGCGGCGATCACATCCGATTCCTCTCCGGCTTCAGGCTCAGCACTCTCCTGGGGGAGTGCTGCCTGTGAGGCTGCCGGCGCCTGGTCACCTGTACTGACCGTGATGGTAACAGCCATCGTATCGGGATCTGCCAGAGTGTAAGCCTCCGGGTACTGTGAAATCACTTCTCCCGCCGCCACGTCCGCACTCATTTTTTCCTCTACATTGATCGTGAGAAACTTTCCAAGAGAAGTGACAGCTTCATTGCGCTGCATCCCGACCACATCCGGGACCTCAGCCTGCGAGCCATAATTCGCGCCGCGGCTGATCACCAGCGTCACGGTTTCTCCGACATGGGAAGACGTTCCGGAGGCAGGCTCCAGACTATAAGCATAACCAGGATCCACGAGAGGATACCCGTCGTCATCCAGTTCACTGTACACCTTACGGGTTTCCACAACCAGGCCCATGTTTTCCAGCATCTGCTGAGCCTCTATTGCCGTCATGGCCTCGACGGAAGGCAGAGTCAGATCAGCTGTGCCGAGACTGATATAATATTTAATCGTGGTATAAGCTTCAACCCGGCTTCCCGGCGCAATCTCCTGACGGCTGATCAGACCTTTGGTATAATTGGAGGGTTCCTCTCCCACATTCTGGATTCCGATATGAATCGCGGATGTCATTTCCCTTGCTTCTGCCTCCGTCTTTCCGATCAGATCCGGAACCTCCACCGTGTTGTCGTCCTCCTGGTCTGTACCGGTATTCACCGAACCGATATTGTTGGAAATCCTGCCGGTCCCGTTCTGTCCCAGAAGTCCCGCAGAGCGTCCGACGATGATAATTACCCAGACTAACAGCGCAGCTCCCGCCAGCAAGGCGAGGATCGGCAGAATGAAGCCTGACCCTCCGGGATGCTGATTCTTCTTTCCCTTTCCTTTTCCAAGCAGCTTCAGATCATCCTGCCTGCGGACCAGCTTCCGGCTCTGATCTGCTCTGCCGCCTGCTCCCTGAGAACGCTTTGTCCGAAGCCCTCTTCCTTCCTCCAGCTCCTTCTGTGCCTCCGGATCCCAGTCATTATCCTTCAGTTTTTTTCCGGATCCTGAAGACTTTACCGTATTTTTGATCTCTCCGATCTCTTTGTCAGAGATAATCTTTGTCTTTGATGCCACATTCACCTGTGTAAGCTGTACAAAATCTCCGGATGGATCAATCAGGGAACGCTTAAGATCCCGGATGACTTCACCCATCTTGGAATAACGCCGGTTGACGCTTTTCTGGGTACATTTAAAAATGATCTGTTCCAGACTGTAGGGCAGATCCGGCTCATAAACGGAAGGCGGAACCATTTCCTCCTGAAGATGCTTGATCGCGATCGCAACGGTATTTTCCCCGTCGAAGGGAACTCTCCCTGTAACCATTTCATAAAGCGTCACGCCGAGAGAATAAATATCGCTCTTCGTGTCACTGTAGCCTCCGCGGACCTGCTCCGGAGAACTGTAATGCACCGAGCCCATCACGTTGGAGCTGAAGGTGTCGGAGGAAGCCGCCCTGGCAATCCCGAAATCCGTAACCTTGACCTTTCCGTCGTGGGAAATCATGATATTCTGAGGCTTGACATCCCTGTGGACAATCCCATGATTGTGAGCAGCCTCAAGACCCATGCAGACCTGTATCGCGATACTGGTCGCTTCCTTCACCGACAACCGGCCTTTTTTTGAAATATATTCCTTAAGCGTAATCCCCTCGATCAGCTCCATAACGATATAGTAGATCCCTTCATCATCTCCTACATCGAAAATACTGACGATATTGATGTGTGTAAGTCCGGCGGCAGCCTGTGCCTCACTTCGGAATTTCTTGACAAAGGTCGCATCCTTGCGAAACTCCGGCTTAAGGATCTTCACCGCAACCTTCCGGTTCAGCTTATGATCCATCGCCTTGTAGACGTCGGCCATCCCGCCTGTCCCGATTTTCTCTAAAATCTCATAGCGTTCCGCTATTATCATACCCGCTTTTAACATAGTCCTCCCCCGTATGGTTACGGCTCAATCAGAACAATCGCAATGTTGTCTTTGCCGCCGTTCTGATTTGCCTCACGGACAAGTTCCTGCCCCTTTTCCTCAAGGCTCTTGTCTTGTGTGTGAATGATCTCCCGGATCCGCTCATCTTCTACCATATTGCTTAGTCCGTCCGAGCACATCAAAAGAACAGCGCCCGGTTTCAACTCGATATCAAAAAAATCGGCTTCGACTTCATCCTCAGCACCAATAGCTCTGGTGATAATATTTTTATCCGGATGGTTTCTGGCTTCCTCCGGAGCGATCTCTCCCAACCGTACCATTTCCTGAACCAGAGAATGATCCTGCGTCACCTGGCGGATCTCATCCTCCACAAGATAAAGGCGGCTGTCCCCTACATTGGCAATATAGGCATACTTTCCGACAATAGTGGTGAGGACCATCGTCGTGCCCATCCCTGCCAGCTCCGGTTCGGAATGTGACTTCATCACAATCTCCGCGTTCGCTGTCTCAATGGCATGTCTCATGATCTTGACAGCATTGATATTCTGGTCCTCGGCAATCTCCTTCACAAGAGTCTGTACAGCATGTGAGGAGGCATAATCCCCCGCATTGTGTCCTCCCATACCATCCGCTACCACAAAAAGATTGGACAGATTGCCGACAGGGGACTCTGAAGCAAACACATAATCCTGATTGATCTTGCGCTTGCGTCCAATGTCTGTCGCAGAATATGCCTTCATGTCACGTCTCTCTTTCTATATCTCGATCGAAGCTGGCCACAGGCGCCGTCAATATCCGCGCCCATTTCCCTTCTAATAGTAACATTATTTCCATATTTTTCAAGTTCATTTTTAAATTCATCCACTTCCCTGCGGCTGCTGCGGAGGTACCGTCTCTCCCTTACCGGATTCACGGGGATCAGGTTGATGTGGGCATTCCAGCCCTTAAGCATGCTGCCCAGCTGGGCAGCATGCTCCCTGCGGTCATTGACTCCCTTGCAGAGGCTGTATTCAAAGGTGACTCTCCGTCCCGTACACGCAAAATAATACCGGCAGGCATCAAGCACCTCTTCAATGGAGTACCGGTAAGCGACAGGCATCAGCTGTCTGCGGATTTCATCATTCGGCGCATGCAGCGACAAAGCCAGGGTAATCTGCAGCTTCTCTTCCGCCAGCGCACGTATCCTGTCCGCCAGACCGCAGGTTGATACCGTCACATTCCGCTGGCTGAGATGGAGGCCTCCTTCTCCGGTCAGCATACGGATAAACTTCAGAAGATTGTCGTAATTGTCCAGAGGCTCCCCGGTTCCCATCACCACCACATTGGAAATTCTCTCCCCGATATCCTTTTTTATCCGGTAAACCTGGTCAAGCATCTCGGAAGCACAAAGATTCCTGAGCTTTCCTCCGATTGTAGAGGCGCAGAAGGAGCAGCCCATCGAGCAGCCCACCTGGGAAGAGATACAGACACTGTTTCCATGCCGGTAAGGCATAAAAACACTTTCGATATCATTCCCGTCCGCAAGGCGGAAAAGGTATTTTCTGGTTCCATCAAGCCGTGAAACCTGAACAACCTGGGTTTTAAGGCAGACAAGCGCCCCTTCTCCTTCCAGGTTTTCCCTGAGCCGGACGGGCAGATCGGTCATTTCGTCATAGGAGGATACCTGTTTTTCATGCATCCATCCATACAGCTGCCGCGCCCGGAACTTTTTTTCTCCATGATCCAGCATCCACTGGGTAAGCTCCGGCAGAGACATTGATTTCAAATCTGTCATTTCCTGTCCTTACTTTCTGCGGAAACGGGCGATAAAAAAGCCATCGGTTTTGTGTACTCCCGGCAGAAGCTGAAGATAGCCAAGAGAAGTGCTCTCACTGTGCAGTTCCCCGGGCAGATAGGGATCCAGACTCTCCAGGACAAAAGGATAATGATTCAGAAACCAGAGCATGTTGTCTTCATTTTCCTCCCTGGCGATCGTACAGGTGCTGAACACCAGGACTCCCTTCGGCTTCACATATTCCGACGCCCTGTCAAGGATCTGTCTCTGCAGAATCACCAGATCCTCCTGCCGGCTTTCTGCGGCACGGTATTTGATATCCGGCTTATGACCGATCACTCCATATCCGGAGCAGGGAACATCAGCCATCACAATATCCGCCTGAAGCTCGGAATCCACATCAAATACAGTGGCATCCAGAACCTTTGCCTGTACATTCAGTATCCCGGTTCTTTCCATGTTTTCCTGGATCAGTTCCACCTTGGCATTGCTGATATCACGGGCATCCACTGTTCCAAAGCCGCCCATGAGATCTCCAAGATGAATGCTTTTGCCCCCCGGAGCAGCGCACAGATCAATAATATAATCTCCCTTCCTGGGAGCTGCCGCCTCAGCAGCCAGCATGGAGCTGACATCCTGCACCATGATTTTTCCTTCCCGGAAGGCATCAAGCGCATTGAGATGGTCAAAGCCGGAAATCCGGCAGGCATAGGGAAGATATGGGCCTGGCTCTACCGTAACCCCCTGGTCCCGCATCGAGTCCATGATCCTTTGGGGAGAGCTGTAAGGGGTCTGCATCCTGCACCGTACCGTCACCGGACGCTCCGTAAGGAAATCCGCCAGCATGATTTCCGTCGTCTCCTGTCCATACTGCCCAAGCCATTTCATGACCAGATTCTCCGGCATGGAATATTCCACACTCAGGCTGCGCAGAAGATCATCTTCCCGGGAGGGAAGCCGGATCTGATCCTTTTCCCGTGAAATTGTCCGCAGGACTCCGTTGACAAAAGCTTTCAGATTATAAAAGCCCCGTTTCTGGGTAAGGGCGACCGCTTCGTTGCAGGCAGCGCTGTCAGGGATATGGTCCATAAACAGGATCTGATAAACCGCGCTGCGGAGGATTTCCCGGATCACCGGTTTCATTTTCTCCACAGGAACCTTGGAAAAGCTGTCGATCACATAATCAATCCTCAGACGGTATTCCAGAGTTCCTTCCACCATCCGCGTGATAAATGCCCTGTCCTGCTTCGGCAGAAACTGGTGTTTGACAAGAGCATTTCCAAGCGCGATATGGCTTGGCTGACCATCCTCGCTGATCCTCAGAAGGATATCAAGAGCCAGTTCTCTTGTATTCATCCCGTTTGACATTTTCCTTTCCTCCCCTCAGCTTTGGGACAGCTCTCTTCTCAGAGTGAGAGCATCTCTCCCGCCATAAGCGGATATCCCCTTAAGAAAGCATCCGCGCTCATCCGCTTTTTCCCCTGAAGCTGTACTTCCATCGCGGCAAGGCTGCCCGAGCCGCAGGCAATGCAAATCCCCGTCTTGTCCGCCGACAGAACCGTCCCGGGAGCCGCCCCTGAATCTCCGGGCCTCGTGACAGCCTTCCATATCTTGAAGGTTTTTCCGTCAAGGCCGGTATAAGCCCCCGGCTGAGGATCCAGAGCCCGTATCCTCCTTTCCAGTTCTTCCGCAGGCCGGGAGAAATCAAGTCTTCCCATCTCCCTGGAAATCATGGAAGCATAAGGCGTCGGGCTTTCCCCGGGCTGCTTCTCATATTCAGCCGTCCCGTCCGCGATGTCCGGGATTGTCTGAATCAAAAGCCTTGCGGCTTCGTCTGACAGTTTATCAAAAAGGCTGCCGCCGGTTTCCTCCGGAAGAATCTGTACCTCCGACCGGGCGATGATATCACCAGTGTCCAGTCCCTCGTCCATCCGCATAATCGTCACTCCGGTTACTGCCTCCCCATCCAGGATCGCATGCTGAATCGGAGCGGCGCCGCGGTATTTCGGGAGGAGGGACGCATGTGTATTCACACAGCAATATTTCGGAATCTTAAGAATCTCCGGCGGAATGATCTGTCCATATGCAGAAACGACAATCAGATCCGGATGAAGCTCGCGCAGCATCTGCGCAGCATCGCTCTTTCTCAGGCGTTCAGGCGCATAAACCTCGATTCCCAGCTCCCC
>CACZQU010000302.1 GCA_902783305.1 uncultured Lachnospiraceae bacterium
ACTGTGGAGGAAACCCCGGTAGAAACTGTGGAGGAAACCCCGGTAGAGGTTCAGGAGGAATCAACGGAAGAGATTCAGGAAGAAACCTCGGAAGAGGCCATAGAGGAATCATCGGAAGAAGAACCGCAGGAAGAGAAAGAAGAAACACCTGATCCGGAGGAAACGCAGGAGGCACTTCCTCCGTCTTCGGATGGCTTTGAAGAAACGCCTGAATTTGAATAACGGCACCTGTTTTATCCAGCACTTATTAAATCAAAGACCGTTACTCCTGATATGGAATAACGGTCTTTCTGTTTGTATTTACCCGGTATCCCTTATCAGGACGCCCCTCGCGGATCCTGCCGGTTTTCCCGGAAAAGGAATCAGAATGTCACTTCCCCGTCATGGGATAGCAGGGATGCCGATGTGATGCCTTCTTCTTTTAAAATGTCTTTCAATAATTCGCTGCCTGCCGCAGTTCGCAGTTCCACGATCAGGTCCAGCGTGTTTCCCGTCATGTTCCGGGATTTTACAGTACTGTATTTAGCATATTTCCCCACTGTGTCCATGATCCTTTTTTCCGCGTCCACGTCGGAAGCATTCACCACAAGCATCATCGGCGCTTTCGCCACCGGCAGCTTATCCAGCACTACAATGCCGGCCGTAAGAATCAGGCTCATCAAAATGGCGATCTCCGCCAGGCCTACACCGCAGATAATTCCCGCCACGATGGCCCAGAACATGAACACCAGATCCATTGGGTCTTTAACGGCGGTTCTGAACCGGACAATGGACAGAGCGCCCACCATACCCAGGGACACCACAATGCTGGATTGAATGGTGATGATCACCGCCGCCGTGATCACCGTGATGGCAGCCAGGGAGATGTTGAACGTCTTAGAATAGAAGGTTTTCCGCGTCAGCATACGGTATACCAGAAAAATGTAAAGACCAATACAGGAGGCAACCAGCATCGCCGCCAGCGCAGTATAGATGCTGATATCTGCGCTGCTATAACCTTCCAGGAAAGTTTTCTTGAAAATATCAGAAAATGTCATGTCGATTCCTCCTTCACTATTTCAGTGTGTATTTTCTGCAAAGATAATATTTTGAATAAGCGGTCTGACGCAATATGCCGAGATTCAGACTTCGATAGATAAAGTCCGGCAAGTACTCGTCAAATTTCACTTCCATCAGGTGCATCCCCGGCGGCATCACGGGACGCCGGGGCGGGCTTTCATCCCAGAACCGGGACAAATCAGTGGATGAGGACACATTCATATCAAAAGTCACACGCACATTGCCGTTTTGATAAATATAAGGAATCCGCTCGTATTCCACAATCACCACAGGCCGGAGCAGCTGCGTGTCCATTTGCAGCATCATTTTCCGCAGGAGCGGAGGAAGAGTCTCCAGGTGACTCCAGGATGCTCCTTTCATGGCCTGATTAACCTGTTCCACGGTGATTTCAGCGGAGGTTTTCAGGGTTTTTCCGCGCTCCTTTCGCTTACATTCCAAATGAATGACCGCCGGAGAATGGTTGTAAATCCGAATCCGGAATTTCTCTCTTGGATCGGTTCCGTTTTCATTTTCATAATAGCAATGATTGTCATAATCATCGAAGTACAGGCTGCGGATGTTATATTTCCCTTCCGCGCCGGCGTGGGGATCTAAACGCATAATAGCCGCGATCCGGCTTTTCAGCAGCGGAATCTGCGCCGCGCTGACGATATATTTCAGCTCGTGCCGGTATTTTGCTTCTGTATTATTCATGACCGCGCCTCCTTTCCGGCCGGTTACGGCGATACTCGATGAAAAGAAGAATGGGGATCAAAAACAGAAACGGGATGATCGTAATGGCCAGGATGACCAGTTTTATAATAAAGCTGGAGGAGGCTCCGGCTGCTTCTCCTTCTACAGGTTCTCTTTTGTTATACAATGTTAAATCCTCTGTGATAACGCAGTTATAATCAAACGGTTCGTCATTGTCCTCCCGATACCAGATAAACTCCTTCTCTATTCCCACATCTTCCGGTGTCGGAATCAGGCGGCCCGAACTGTTAACCGGCACAAATAAAGAAACGATAGGATATCCCCGCGGGCCCTGTGCAGCAAAAGAGATCTCACAGTATTCTGTATGATCGATCCAGATCGAATTCAAAAAATCGACGCGATCAGACAGAAACTTTTGCATGGCCGCCTGATCCTGACCATTTTTATACAGCGTTGTCCATCTTATAAAATTGGCATTCGCCGCTTTTTCAATACTTTTTGTTATGGCAGGGAAGTCTTCGATGAGCTGATCTAATAATGGACGGCATTCGGAAGAATAGAGATTCTGCACGTATTCTGCAAAGCCTTCTTGTGTCCACAGATCCTTATACCATATCGCACTCTGCATTTTCAGACAATAAGGCGAGATCCAGTCTACCCAGGTAGTATCGCCCAGTGTCATATCATAATCCCAGCAGGGACCGGCATATAATGTATTTGCGGATGGATCCCAATAATAGAATTGACTCGCTTCTCCTCCATCCGTATTTGTAAATATTTCCTCAATCAGGTATTTTCTGGCAAATGAATCCAAATCTATATATTCGTTCCAGTTTTCAGCAGGCAGAGCGTTCATCATATCCTGCAGATATGCTTCCAGACGAGTGTATTCGGCTGCTGATGCTCTGCTGGGCGCAACAATTTCAGCGAAAATGCTGTCATCTAACCTCAATGCGGTGGCAGGATCATCCAGTTTTGTAATGTAATTATTCAGACAAATTGTGATGAATTCGTCCTTCTTTTCTTTAAACTTATACGCCGCACTCTCTTTTTTCTCGGAAAGCAAATACAGGCCGGCGTACTCGCCGTTCAAGAACAGGTCGACATATTCGTTTTCAGGTACCCAGCCCGGATGCGGGCTGATACTGTCTGCAAAATCATAGATCAGTTTATTGCGTAAATTGGTATTGTCAGAAGCATTTGCGATCAATGCCCATTCCGCGGCTTCATCCATCCCCAAAAGGGACGCCGGTTGATATAAATACAGGTTATAGGGCTTTTTATCATAGTTCCACGATGAATTCCCGCGCCCCCTGACAGAATCATTATTTCCCTGATAGTCTACATGTCCGTTTGCCGAGTAAACGGTGATTGACGCCCGTTCCTTATAGCTTTTGTCTGCGTGAATCCGTTCCATATTTCCGGAAAACGTATCGATATACATGGTAGCCACGCTTCCGGACTGGACAAATTGCAGGATTTTTGGGGCAAAACCCTCGCCGGTCAATTCATAATCTGTATCGAGAGAAAAGCTGCCGCAGTTCAACCCGTGAGCCAGCTGCACCCCTCCTAATTTACAATTATAGGATTCCTGCAATTGGACTTCGGTCCTGTTCAGATCCGCATAGGAGGGCAGAAAGACAAAGCACCTTTCATCATCCTGATTCCAGCACAGGATTTCTTCAGATATATCGGGGGTTTCGTCTGAAAACACACGAAAAGAAAGGAAAGAGATAGGATTTTCTTCAGGTACTGATCTATGCTGAACATATAGACAAAACACAAGAACCAACGACATCCCGATGGTTAAAAGTACCAGCCACCCATGTTTTTTCATTGATCTCGTCCTCGTAAAAAGCAGGTTTCACCATGGATCATTAACAGAATACATTTTAAATAATCAAAATACAGAATTATTATATCCCCAATTACGAGTATATTCCATGAAAACCTTTTATACTCAACGACTTAAATGAAAGATGAACAGCTGCAGATTTTTAGAGAGATGTGATCGGGTTTGATCAGAAAGAACGAGCCAGAGGGCTGCTGTAATCA
>CACZQU010000303.1 GCA_902783305.1 uncultured Lachnospiraceae bacterium
AATCTGATGCGGACCGACCTGGATATGTCTCATAATGCATTGCTTCTGGTGGATGTGGACAAATTCAAGTCCATCAACGATACCTATGGCCATGACGTGGGTGACCTGGTATTAAAACGTGTGGCTGAAGTACTGACATACAGCTTCCGCGCCACGGACCTGGTGTTCCGCCTGGGCGGCGATGAATTCGTGGTCATCATGAATAACGTCGACAGCTCTATGAAGATGGTCATCCAGAGGAAGATCGAGCAAGCCAACGTCATGCTGCAAAAGCCCGTAAATGACTTGCCGCCCACATCCCTCAGCGTAGGTGCTGCCTTCGGTGACAGGAAGAATCCGGAGGGGGATATCTTCAAAGATGCCGACACTGCCCTTTACAGAATGAAAGAACAAGGGCGGTGCGGCTGCTGCATCTTCTGACAGTTCCTCATCATAACGATTTATAAACAAGACCTTTAAAAATCATAATACCCGTTGTGTGACACAGCGGGTATTATGATTTTGTCCTTCCCCTCAATCATAGGCACAACCGGGAGGACAGTGGGCGGGATCATATATCCAGAAGTCTTTCCTTTCGATGGAGACGACGGCTCCTGCTTCTTCATATCTTTGCTTTACCATCTGAGCTTCTTTGAAATCAAAGGTTTTTTCCATGATCGGTTTCGGGAGGTCTTTGAGGAAGTGCCGGGCCTGCCCGGGCGAAAGAGAGAAATCCTGGTGCACCAGTTTGCTGACCATCTTCTCATTTTGACCGGCAGCGATCAGATTTACCCGGTACCCACCCTCGAGCCTGGCAAACCTCCAGCTTTCATCGGCCGGTTCCTCTTCGGGGAGGGAAAACGCCTCTGCCACCGTATCTGCAAGCAGGAGGCGTTCTTCTTTCGTCATCCCTTTAATTTCCTGCACGAGTTCCTGCACTGTCCATCGTGCCATCGCCATTCCCCCTATCTAAACAGAAGCGAAAAGCCCTCACTTCTGCTTTTCAATAAAACCGGTATTTTCCTTTACCGGGAATTTACAAAAACTCTTTTGTCAAAAAGCAGGAACAGCCCCAAAGCCAGCGCCGATATCACAAATCCAGGCAAAAGTCCCCTGGTCCGATAAGAGAATTTCACATCATGAGTTCCTTTCTCAAGGAAAACCCCCATGCCAAGTCCATTCGTTTTATAAATCGGTACTCTCTGTCCATCTACATAAGCTTTCCAGCCCTTGTCATAGCCGATCGCCAGAAACAGAAGCTTCCCCTCATCCAGGCTGATCGAACCGTAAATCCGGTTTCCCCGGATTTTCAGATTCTCCAGAACATTTTTCTTTCTTTCCCTGAGCAGGTCTTCAAGCTGATCCATCGGCTGGTTCCACACTTCCAAATCCTGAAAACGATATATCCCTCTTTCCGGGAAGGTAAGCACAATCGTATCCGGATGATCAGCTCCAACTCCCAGATTGATGACAAAATCATTGACACCGGCATACCAGATATACCGAGGCGTCTCATAGCGGAAGCTGGTCTCAAACTCTCCCGTTGTTACAGGAATCGTAAAATTATTGTGATGCCGGTTATCAGGATCATAGGACAAAAATGTCCGTTTCAGTTTTGTCTGCTTTTCCGGGGGCAGGTCCATAAACTTATCCATATTGTATTTCGCCGTGTAATTTCCATGATACAGTTCCCATTCACTGAGGCGCTGCATCTCAAACCCGCTTATACAAAGATATCTTTCCGCAGTTTCATCAGTATGACCAGTCCGGATGATCAGTTCGGCATTTCTCTTCGTGATAAGATAACTCCCGTCCTCCTGAAGATGGACATACTTCCCGCTCTCCAGAGTCACAGGCACTTCATGGGAAAGCAGCTCTCCTTCCAACAGGGCGCCTTTCTCCGCCGGTTCCACCAATCCGACCGGATCTTCTTCATAGCCTTCCCGGGAGCTTATCTCTGCATTTTCCATTTCTATACCCGCTGCTTTCAGGTACAATTCCTGCTTCTGAACCGGGTTGAGCTTCTGCAGCTCATTTTCCCTGAAAGCCTTGTCATAGGTATACCCAGGAGGAAGCCGATCTGGATTTCTGTATATCTGATATCTCCGTCCCTCCTGAACCTCAACAGTCTTCAGGAGCTCATAACCGTAAGGCACGAGGGCGTTCTCCCCTTCCTGAATCACATAAGTTCCTGCACCAGCCAGCGCAAGCAGGTAGGTTCGGGCATCAAGACCGTTGTATTTATGGTACCCTCCTGTTGTCATATTCACCAGCAGATCAATCTGGAAATCGGTCACAGCGTTGTTGGCGACACTCCAGTAATATCCGGTCTCCGGAACACCCAGAAGACCTGTAGCATTATAAAGCGTCGGCCTCCATGCCTCGGTACGCTCTGTCGCTGCCAGCTCCGGCATTTCCTCCCTCAGCTGGCGGACAGCCTGTGTTTCCGTGCTTTCCACTACATTCCATGCCTTTCCCACCGGGACAAAGCCTCCCATGATGTAGGCTCTGACCTGAAGCCCCGTGGTCACAGCCAGATTCAGAAATATAATACCGGTAAGAAGTATTTCCCATCTCTTTTTTTCCTGAGGAAACTTTCTGGAAAGGAAAGCTGTCAGAATGACAGCAGCTGTAAAAAAGGTTCCCAGGAAGGAAGCCCTCTGATATTTCACAGTGATCAAACACAACAGAATAAGATAAAAAGAAGTACACAATACAACCCATACAAGCTGACGCCTTTCCATTGACAGGAGCTCATCCCATTCCGCTGCAAGCACCAGACTCACCAGCAAAAGATGCAGCCACATCCACCTCCCGCTGACATAGGAAAACCCGTTCATCACGGAAGAAGCCGCAGGGACCAGGAGCATGACCAATACGATCATATAAGCAAGCTTAACTGTCTTTTTTCCTGTACGGCTTGCCATGAGGGCAGCTCCGGCTGCAAAAGAGGCTCCGGTATAGCTGATGGTATTGGTCTTATTCCGGACTATTCCCGGTGAAATATACTGCATAATCACTTTTAAATAGTAGCTGTAATGGTAAAAAAGATTATGCTCCGGATGGAACTGGATTCTGTGTGAACTGAGCAGGGCCAGAATCTCCGGCAGAAAAATAAAAGCAGCCATGCTGATCCCGCACAGTCCATAGAGAAAAAACCGCACCAGATATTTTACAATCTGGCGGATCTTTCCTTCCGAAAGCAACCGGATCAATACATAACCCGCAATGCCAGGCACCATCCAGTATAGGACATAGAAATTTGTAACCGCGCTCAAAAAAACTATGCCGACAAAGAGCCTGGCGCCCTTTTCTTCCAGGATATGATCTGCTCCGATCATCAGAATCGGCATATAAATCATTCCATAGAGAAAGAATGGATGCAGCATCGTATATGACACCGCATAGACACTGAACATGTAACAGAAGCTTCCCGCGACGATACCAGGCCGCGCATACCGCCTGTGAAAGCCATAAAAAGAAAAAGCCGCTCCCGAAAGATAAAGATAAAAGACACAAAGAAAGCTGTAATAATACTCTGAGAAGCGTTCGGGAATAAACACGCTGACCAGCTTCAACGGATCTCCCAGGCCGTAGAAGTGCAAGGTTGTCAAAATATCCGTCCCATACCCTATATTGTAATCCCAGAGGGGAATTTCAAGCCTCTGCTCCGTCCATAAAGTCTTAACTATTGAGCGGAGCCATTGCCCTATGTAGACCAGAGCTGCATAATGCTGCTTGATCCCGTCCTCGGAAAAATTCATATTTCCGCTCACCAGACTGCGGCGGTTCACAAGAAATGAGGCAAAAGTCCACCCCGCAAATAAAATAAAGAAAGCAGAAAACAATAAAAAATACTCTTTTCTGCCTTTTTTTGTAAGATCCCTGCCACAAATCATTGCCAGCATTTTTTTCATACAACCAGTTCCCTCTGTGCTCACACCTGTTTATAGTAAACGAATTAAAGCAAACCTTCTATTCAGCGATATCTATAAATGATTGCAGTGCAAAATGACTCCTACGGATTGTTCCGCGCTTCGAGCACCTCCATCAAAGCTGATAAAGAACGAGCGAAGCTTATTTTTTCGTATCGTACTCCCAGATCAGCTCTTCCAATGTTTGATACAGGCGCTCGGATTCTACGGGTTTGGTCAGATGAGCGTCCATCCCTACCTGCAGGGAGCGCTGCACATCTTCGTCAAA
>CACZQU010000304.1 GCA_902783305.1 uncultured Lachnospiraceae bacterium
GGCGGAAGCGGGATCGGGCTTTCCATCGTTAAGGCGATCATGGAAGGCATGCATCAGGAATACGGCGTGAGAAACGCGGAGGGTGGAGTGGAATTCTGGTTCACTCTGGAGCGTTCCTGAGAAGCCCTGTTATTTATTGACATTTATCGGTATACTATCTGAAGGAGGAAACGGACTTGAAGAAATATGACATTTTCGAGGACAGGAAGACCATGAAAAAGGCCAGCCACCGTGTACTCAGGAGTCACTATTTCCTTTTGGTCTTTCTGACCCTGCTTCTGATTTTCTTTGGATCAGAATTTAAGGAATCCGTGCTGAGCTTTGGAGATCTCGGATTTTTAAAAGAAAAATCCGGTGAAGAGGCCGGGAAAACGGACGTGGGTAATATTCTGACGATGGATGATGTGTTCACGGATATATCGAAAGGAAAGCTCGATGAAGGGGCATTGCTCTCTGATGAGCTTTCCGCTTCACTTCAGGAGAAATATCAGTCCTTCGCAGCCATGGGCCTTACAGAGGGCGTACTTGCCCATATTGTCAATGAGGTCTGGTCAGGTAAGCTTTTTGTGAAGGCTGCCCAGTCTATCCGTTTCTTTACCCGCTCCGAACGCGCATCGTCGGTCATATTTGTTATCTGCTCCCTGATCGTGTATACTCTGGCCCTGGTTTTTTTTATGAATGTGTATTCGGCAGTGATCCGGAGAATCTATCTGGAAGCCAGGATATACGAAAGAGTCTTTTTTACGGATGTGTTCCATTTTGCCTTCATTCACCGGTGGATCCGGGCTTCCTGGGTGATGCTGGTCACGATGATCTATCGGGATCTCTGGGGGCTGACGATTGTCGGGGGACTCATCAAACATTATTCCTATGCGGCAGTTCCCTATATCGTTGCGGAAAATCCTTCTCTGAAGCCCAATCAGGCGATTACGCTTTCGAGGAAGATGATGGATGGCCATAAGATGGAGCTCTTCCTGTATGATTTGTCGATGCTCGGATGGGTCATCCTGGGCGTTGTTACCTATGGAGTTTCTGAGCTCGCCTATGGCGTGCCATACAGAATTGCAAACGAAACGGAGTTTTACGCCCGCGTCCGGCAGGATGCCATAGCAAGAGGTGTGGAAGGGATCGAAGTACTGAATGATCCCTGGCTGTTTGCCAAGGCAGACAAAATCCTTCTTTATGAGACATACTTCAATGTCGTTGACGAGATTACCCTTCTCCACGAGGAAAAGGTGGAGATGAAATCCTGGCAGAGATTTCTGGCGGACTGGTTTGGGGTATGGTGGGGAACTCTTGATCAGAAAAAAAAGTACGACGACCTGGAAGGCCGCAGGTACTCCATCGAGTATCTGGAACACAGCATGAAGGGGATTGCCTATCCCCGCTGGCTGAATCCGGTATGGCCGAAAAAAGAGATCGAAAAGCAGGGACAGTTCTCATTTCTCCGGAATTATTCGCTTTGGACGTTATTTCTTTTGTTTATTGTGTTTTCCTTTGTGGGATGGACCTGGGAGGTTGCTTTGCATTACATGCAGACCGGGCTGCTGGCCAACCGCGGCAAGCTGTATGGCCCCTGGCTTCCGATTTACGGGAGCGGAGGTCTGATTGCCCTGTGCCTGTGCGCCCGCTTCCGAAAAAAACCCGCACTGGAATTTCTGGTCTGTACCGGGCTGTGCGGCGTGCTGGAATACATGACGGCATGGCTTCTGGAGACGAATTACCATACCAGATGGTGGTCCTACGACGGATATTTCCTGAACCTGCATGGAAGGATCTGTGCGGAAGGCCTGCTGGTTTTCGGCTTAGGGTGCTGTCTGGTTGTCTACTTTTTTGCTCCGGTTTTTGACTATCTGATGTCCGGACTGAATAAAAAAGTCCTGATCGGGATCAGCCTGGCTTTTGCGATCCTGTTTACCGCGGACAGCATATATTCCAGCTTCTATCCCAATCTGGCAGAGGGAGCCATAGAGGCTGACCAGATCCAGGCAGAAGATCTGCCTCCGGAAGCCCTTGCAAAGCTCAGTCTGCCGTCAGATTTGCGTTTACAGTTGAGGAGGAACGATAAATTTGCCAAACAAGCCTAACATTCTTCAGACAGTTTTTTCTGTTGCCTCATGCAAAGCAGTACGCTCTGTACTGAGAATGACAGGAAGAGGAGGCACGGCGATTCCCGGCCTTGTTTCCATGAAGATTTCCGGAGGGATTCTGGGTGCGGTCTCTCAGGGAATGGAGATCGTGGTCGTGACGGGAACCAACGGAAAAACCACGACCTGCAATATGATTGAACATGCGCTTACCACAGCAGGCTTTGACTGCCTGCTGAATAAATCCGGCGCGAATATGCTGCACGGGATCGCGGGGGATCTGATCTGCAACGCCACGTGGACGGGCAGCCCCAGGTCTCATTATGCTGTCCTGGAGTGTGATGAAGCCGCCCTGAAGCTTCTGGTTCCCTTTATCCACCCGAAGGTGATCGTTGTCACCAATCTTTTCAGCGATCAGGTGGACCGCTACGGTGGTGTCGAAAATACGCTGAAGGAAATCCGGGCCGGAGTGGAGCTGGCTCCGGAAGCAGTACTCGTCCTGAACGCGGAAGATCCGCTCTCGGCATCCTTATCATTGGGAGTCCCCAACCGGACGGTATGGTATGGCCTGAACGAAAGCGTCGGAGTTCAGGGAAAGATTGATACCCGGGACGCGGGAAAATGTCAGTCCTGCGGAGCCGAATATACCTACGATTACCATATCTATGCTCATCTGGGCGGTTTTCGCTGCGAAAAATGCGGCTATCACCGTGCGGATCCGGATGTTGCGGTTACGTCCATCGACTCGATGGATGAAGAGGGAAGCCTGGTAAAGGCCAGAATCGGCAATGAGGAGCGGGAAGTAAAAATCGCCTTGCCTGCGGTATATAATATCTACAATGGTGCTGCGGCGATTGCGGCATCGATGACGATGGGTGTCCGGCCGGAGGACGCGGCAAGGTCACTTGACAGTGTACATTCCTCCTTTGGACGGCTGGAGACCTTTGATCTGGGCGGGAACAGGCTTCAGATGATCCTGGTGAAAAATCCGGCCGGGGCGAATCAGGCATTTTCGTATGTCACAGGATTTAAGAAGGATTTTGTCGCTGTCTGCTGCCTCAATAACCGGACCGGGGACGGCCATGACTTCTCCTGGATCTATGATACAGATTATGAGAAGCTGTGCCGGGATGAACATGTCAGGAAGATTTATGTGTGCGGTGATCAGGCGCAGAGCCTGTCTGACAGACTCCGGGATGCCGGAGCCGGGGAAGGGCTGCTGGAAATCGTCACGGATTACCGTACGCTTCTGGAAAAACTGAAGGGATCAGAGATACCAGTCTTTGCGCTTCCCAACTATACGGCGATGATGGAGCTTCGTCAGGAGCTTGTCAGACAGACCGGACAGCAGGAATTCTGGGAGTAAGCTGGCATGACGGATCCTGCTGACGGGTTACTATTCCTTTATTTTTCCCCTGAAAGGTTGATAAAAGGGGCTGTTAGGTGTAAGATAATCAGGAATTGGCACTTCGGAATGCCGATATCATCATAGATTTGGAGTGGAGAAGATGATCGCTATTATCGATTATGATGCCGGGAATATCCGCAGCGTGGAGAAAGCCTTCACCTTTCTCTCAGAGGAACCGGTGATCACCAGAGATCCGGAGCTCCTTCTCAGAGCGGAAAAGGTCGTTCTGCCGGGGGTGGGTAATTTCGGGGATGCCATGGGCAATCTGCAGCGGTATGAGCTGGTGGATGTTATTCATGAAATCATTGACCAGGGAACCCCTTTTCTTGGAATCTGCGTAGGACTGCAGCTGCTGTTTGAAAGCAGTGAAGAAAGCCCCGGTGTTCCCGGGCTGGGCATCCTTAAAGGGCGGATCCGCCGGATTCCGGAAGGAGAGGGATTGAAAATCCCGCATATGGGCTGGAACAGCATCTCGATCCGGGAGGGAGGAAGGCTCCTGAAGGGACTGGGATCGGAACCGTATGTCTATTTTGTCCATTCTTATTATCTGGACGCGGCAGACAAGTCGGTGGTGAGTGCCCGTACCTGGTATGGGACAGAAATTGACGCAGCAGTAGAGAAGGGGAATCTTTTCGCGTGTCAGTTCCATCCGGAGAAAAGCAGTGCTGTCGGACTGAAGATCCTGTCCAATTTTGTCAGGCTGGAGGGTGCGTGATGTTTACCAGGAGAATCATTCCCTGCCTGGATGTCAACAAGGGCAGGGTGGTAAAAGGGGTGAATTTTGTCAATCTTCAGGATGCAGGAGATCCGGTGGAGATTGCGAAGGCCTACGACAAAGCCGGAGCGGACGAGCTGGTCTTTCTGGATATCACGGCTTCCAATGAGGGTCGGGATACGGTTGTGGAGATGGCTTCCCGGGTTGCCGAGTGTGTTTTCATTCCCTTTACGGTAGGAGGCGGGATCCGGAGCGTGGAGGATTTCCGCAGGCTTCTGAGGGCAGGAGCGGATAAGATTTCCGTCAACTCCGCAGCGATTGACCGGCCGGAGCTTTTGTCCGAAGCAGCGATGAAGTTCGGAAGACAGTGTGTCGTACTGGCCATCGACGCAAAAAAAAGCGGTGAAAACCGCTGGAACGTATACAAACATGGCGGACGGATCGATGTCGGACTGGACGCGGTGCAGTGGGCTGTTGAGGCCGAGAGGCTCGGGGCAGGGGAAATCCTGCTGACCAGCATGGACTGTGACGGCACGAAGGCAGGCTATGACATAGAGCTGACGAGAGCTGTCGCTGAGGCAGTGAAGATTCCTGTCATCGCTTCCGGAGGGGCGGGTGCCTTGAAGCATTTCGCGGATGTCCTTAATGAGGGTAAGGCGGATGCGGCTCTTGCCGCTTCCCTGTTTCATTATAAAGAACTGGAAATCCGGGAGGTTAAGGATTATCTGGCAGACCAGGGAATCAGTGTAAGGAGGCAGTAATGGCACAGCTTACAGGGGAATGGGCCAAAGCGCTGAGCGGCGAATTCCGCCAGCCTTATTATGCGAAGCTTTACCGGACTGTTCTGGCGGAATACCAGACAAAGCGGGTATTTCCTCCGCCGGATGAGATGTTCCGGGCTTTTCATCTGACCCCCCTGGAATGTGTGAAGGTCGTGATTCTTGGACAGGATCCTTATCATGGAGATGGACAGGCAGACGGGCTGTGCTTTTCCGTGAGGAAGGATGTGGAGATTCACCCTTCCCTGGAAAACATCTACAAGGAACTTCATGATGACCTTGGCTGTGATATCCCGGACAACGGATGCCTGGAAAAATGGGCCAGGCAGGGGGTTTTGCTGCTCAATACTGTGCTGACGGTGCGGGCGCATCAGGCTTTTTCCCATCAGGGGATCGGCTGGGAGAATTTCACCGATGCCGTCATTCATGTGCTGAGCGAACAGGAAAGACCCATAGTCTATCTCCTGTGGGGTCGACCGGCACGGCAAAAGGCATCCATGTTGTCCAATCCCCGGCAGCTTGTGCTTGAGGCAGCACATCCCAGCCCATTGTCTGCCTACAGAGGTTTTTTTGGATGCAGGCATTTTTCCAAAGCAAACGAGTTCCTTGTCCGCAGCGGTGTGGAGCCTGTTGACTGGCAGATTGAGAATATAGGTGAAAAAGATGGCAAAGAATAATGACAATACAATGGTGAAGAACGCTTCCTTTCTGATGATCGCGGCTTTGATTTCCAAGATCATCGGGATGCTTTACAAAAGTCCCCTGTCCACCATCCTGGGGAGCAGCTCCTACGCCTTGTTTCAATACGCTCAGAATGCGTACTTCATTCTTCTGATGATTTCATCCTTCAGCATTCCCCAGGCGGTTTCCAAGCTGATGGCGGAAAAGATTGCCTTCCGCAGATACCGGGATGCGCAGAGAATTTTTCATGGGGCTTTGCTGTACGCTTTAGGTGCAGGCGGACTGGTAGCTCTGCTGTGTGTATTTGGAGCAGGAATCCTGGTTCCTTCTTCCATGGCGGATGCCAGGCTGGCTCTCCGCTTTCTGGCGCCGACGATTCTTCTGTCAGGAATTCTCGGAGTCTACCGCGGCTATTTCCAGGCCTACCGGAATATGCTTCCGACTTCGCTTTCACAGATTGTAGAGCAGATTTTTGTCGCTGTTGTCGCCTTGCTGATGGCAGGGTTCATGACAAGGCATTTTGCCGGTCAGGGTCTCCGGGAGGTTGAGCGCTGGGGAGCTGCCGGCGCGACAATCGGTACCGGTGCCGGGGTACTGGCTGCTTTGCTTTTGATGCTTGGAATCTACCTGCTCAACATGGGCGCGATTCACAGTAAGGTCAGGCAGGACATGATCTCCAAGGATGAGCCGATGCTCACCGTCATGAAAGAGATCGTGCTCATTGTCATGCCGATTATTCTCAGCGCATTTATCTATAATGTGAATGGGTTTATCAACAGCTATATGTATTCCGGAATCATGGGGATGAAAGGAACAGACCCTGAGGAGATCCGGATCCTGTACGCGGAATACGGATATTTCATGACCCTGATCAATATTCCCCTGACACTGGCCAGCACGGCTCCCACTTCCATGATACCGGAGGTTTCCGCCGCTTATGCCAAGGGAGATCTGAAGCTTACCAGGCAGAAGATAGACCGTGCTACCTGGATCAGCATGCTGATTTCCATACCCTGCGCAGTAGGTCTGGGTGTTCTTGCCGGTCCGGTTACCCGGCTGATTTTCCCGGGAACCAATGGCGCGGCTTCTCAGCTGATGCTTCTTGGCGTCGTGACGATCATCCTTTATGGCAATTCCAATATCACGAACGGGGTTCTCCAGGGGATCGGCAGACCGGATATTCCGATGAAAAATGCGGCGATTTCACTGGCTGTGGATGTTGTCGTCATGGTGGCTCTTCTTCTGCTTACGGACTGGGGGGTTTACACGATCGTTGCTGCCATGATTTTCTATGCGGTGGTAATGTGTATTCTCAATGACAGGGCGATGAAGAAATATCTGAAATACAAAAACCCCTGGGAGAAAGCATATCTGCATCCGCTGCTGGCATCGATTCCCATGGCTTTGGGCGCAGGCGCTGTATATTACCTTCTGTACAAGCTGTTCCACAGAAACATTATCGCGATTCTTCCGGCCATGATTCTGGCGGTTCTTCTTTATTTTGTGGTTTACCTTCTCGTTACCAGGCCTACTGAGGAAGAGATGAGCTTTATTCCCGGGAGCCGGTACCTGTCCATGATGAATGACTGGCTGCAGGGACTGAGAAACAGGGAGAAGAAAACAAAGAGGGTAAACAAAGCAAACAAGATAAGCAAGGTAAACAAGGAAGAAAAAGGGAAGAACGAAAACAAGCCGAATACGAAAAGAACAGTTGATTACGATGTTGACCTCAAAAACCTGGAAGACTTTGCTGAGGACGAAGAGGAAGACGATGAGGAAGTGTAAACGATAACATAAACCCGGATTCTGCCGGAAGCCTGAACGGACTTCCGGCAGAATCCGGGTTTTTAAGTCAAGAGGGGCGGTTCTCCCTGACTCACCTCTGGTGAGTCAGGGAGAACCGCCCCTCTTTGACTCTTTACAGATTCTTGAAAGCGGTGGAAAGCATCAGCTTGATGCGGTTGAGCTGGTTGACTTCACTGGCTCCCGGGTCATAGTCGATCGCGATGATGTTTGCCTCAGGATGAGTGCGGCGGATTTCCTTGATGACGCCTTTGCCGACGATATGATTCGGAAGGCAGGCAAAGGGCTGGATGCAGACGATGTTGGGCACGCCGTCGTGGATCAGCTCCATCATTTCCCCTGTCAGGAACCATCCTTCACCGGTCTGGTTTCCGACCGATACGATCGGATCCGCCATCCGGGCCATTTCCTGAATCGGTGTGGTGGGGTGGAAATGCCGGCTTTGAGAGAGCGCTTCGTTTGCGGTCTTCCGGATCCATTCGATGACCCGGATCCCCATATTGCCGATGAAGGCGGCAGATTTTTTGAATCCGAGGTTTTCTGCCTTGAAATTCTGGTTAAAGAAGCTGTAGCACAGAAAGTCAGCCAGATCCGGTACCACAGGCTCCGCTCCTTCCGACTCCAGAAGCTCTGCCAGATGGTTGTTGGCTGCGGGAAGGAACTTGACCAGGATTTCGCCTACGATTCCCACTCTGGGCTTTTTGATATCCGAAACCGGGATGTTGTCAAAATCGTGAACCAGCTCGCGGCACAGGCTTTTGAATTCGGAATGGCTGAGCCTGCTGCCGCTGATAAAGGCCTGAAGCTTTTTATCCCAATGCTCGAACATCCGGTTGACACTTCCCTTTTCCAGCTCATAAGGCCTCATACGGTAGACGCATTTCATCAGGAGATCACCAAAGGCTCCGGTATACAGGATCCTTTTGAGCAGAGGATAGCTGATGGTAAATCCGGGATTTTTCTCCAGGCCGCTCAGATTCAGGGAGATTACCGGAATCTGCTCCATTCCGGCTTTTTTCAGTGCCCTCCGGATAAAGGATATATAATTTGAAGCACGGCAGCCTCCTCCGGTCTGGGAGATGATGACGGCTGTCTGATCCAGGTCGTATTTCCCGGAGCTCAGGGCATCCATGATCATCCCGACGACGATCAGAGAGGGATAACAGGCGTCATTGTTGACATATTTCAGCCCCACATCCACGGCGTGCTTATTGTCGTTGGAGAGCACTTCGAAATTGTAGCCGCTGGCATTGAAGGAAGCCTGAAGCAGCCCGAAATGCATCGGGGACATCTGCGGGCACAGGATCGTATATTTTTTGCGCATCTCTTTGGTGAAGGGAACCTTCTCGATCGATGCGGGGACGATCCGGCGGGGAGCATTCTGCCTGTCCTTTGCGCGCAAGGCGGCCAGAAGAGAGCGGACACGGATTCGTGCGGCGCCCAGATTATTCACCTCGTCGATTTTCAGACAGGTGTAGATTTTACCGCTGCCTTCCAGAATCTCGTATACCTGATCCGTGGTGACGGCATCCAGACCGCACCCGAAGGAGTTGAGCTGGATCAGATCCAGATCGTTGCGGGTTTTGACATAATTGGCGGCAGCGTAGAGCCGGGAGTGATACATCCACTGATCCAGAACCCGGATGGGGCGCTCAACCTGGCTCAGATGGGAGATGGAATCTTCTGTAAGGACGGCGACACCGTAGCTGTTGATGAGATCCGGAATTCCGTGATGGATCTCGGGATCGATATGGTAGGGGCGTCCGGCCAGGACAATTCCCCGGCGGCCGGTTTCCTCCAGATACCGGATGGTTTCTTCTCCCTTTTTCATGACATCCCTGCGGACCTGAGCCATCTCTTCCCAGCCGTGGCGGGCGGCGGCGCGGATCTCGTTTTCAGGAATATCCCGGAAGATTTCGATCAGCCGTCTGGTCAGAATTTCCTGTGAGGTAAAAGCCAGGAAAGGATTTTCAAACCGGATGGAAGGATCCCGAAGCTCGTCCACATTGTTTTTGATGTTCTCCGCGTAGGAGGTGACAATGGGACAATTGTAATGGTTGCCGGCATCCTTGAACTCCTCCCTTTCATAGGGAACGCAGGGATAGAAGATGAATTTCACTCCGTTTTTCAGCAGCCAGCTGATATGGCCGTGAGCAAGCTTTGCAGGATAACACTCTGATTCACTGGGAATGGATTCAATGCCCAGCTCGTAGATCTTACGGGTGGAAGTGGGGGAGAGCACCACTTCATATTTCAGATCCGTGAAGAAGGTGAACCAGAAGGGGTAATTTTCAAACATATTCAGGACTCTTGGAATCCCGACTTTGCCGCGTACGGCAAGATCTGCTCTCAGCGGTTCGTAGGAAAACAGCCGCTTGTTCTTGTATTCATACAGATTGGGGATGTGATCCTTGTTTTTTTCTTTTCCGATTCCCCGTTCGCACCGGTTGCCGCTGATATACTGCCGTCCGCCGGAAAACCGGTTGATGGTGAGGCGGCAGTTGTTGGTACAGCCATGGCAGTTTGCCATGGAAGTGGTATATTCCAGGGTGTTGATTTTTTCGATGGGCAGCATGGTGGTTTCTGTCCCTTCCGTCCAGCGTTCCCTGGCGATCAGAGCCGCGCCGAAAGCCCCCATGATTCCGGCGATATCCGGACGGATGGCTTCACAGTTGGCGATGCGTTCAAAGCTTCGAAGTACCGCGTTATTGTAAAAGGTCCCTCCCTGAACGACGATATGCCGTCCGAGCTCCGTGGCATCCGAAACCTTGATGACCTTGTACAGCGCGTTTTTGATCACGGAATAGGCCAGCCCGGCAGAGATATCCGGCACTCCGGCTCCCTCCTTCTGCGCCTGCTTGACCTTGGAATTCATAAAGACCGTACAACGGGTTCCCAGATCGATGGGATGGGGGGCAAACAGAGCCGCCTGGGCAAAATCCTGAACACTGTAGTTCAGAGACTTCGCGAAGGTTTCAATAAAAGAACCACAGCCGGAGGAGCAGGCTTCGTTGAGCTGTACACTGTCCACCGTCTGGTTTTTGATCTTGATGCATTTCATATCCTGGCCGCCGATATCCAGAATACAGTCCACCTCCGGGTCAAAAAAAGCGGCGGCGTAATAGTGGGATACGGTCTCCACCTCTCCTTCGTCAAGCAGAAGGCCGGCCTTGACCAGCGCTTCGCCATAACCGGTGGAACAGGAATACACGATCCTTGCTTCTGACGGAAGAATATCGTAGATCTCCTGGATCGAACGGATAGCCGTGCGCAGAGGGCTGCCGTCATTATTGCTGTAGAAGGAATACAGCAGGGAACCGTCTTCACCGATCAAAGCGGTTTTCGTAGTGGTGGAGCCGGCATCGATACCCAGGTAGCAGTTTCCTTTATAGGAAGCCAGATCGGCGGTTTTGATCCGGTAACGGGACTGGCGCTTCAGAAAGGCTTCATATTCGTCCTCCGAGGAAAACAGCGGATCCATGCGCTCCACCTCAAAATCCAGCTGAACCTGGGTCGTCAGACGATCCTTCAGATCGGTCAGAAAGATGGTTTTGTCCCCGGTGGAATTCATGGCTGCTCCCATAGCCGCAAACAGATGGGAATTCTCCGGAGAGATGGCGTGTTCATCGTCCAGATGAAGGGTGCGGATGAAGGCGGCCTTCAGCTCCGGGAGGAAATGAAGCGGACCGCCCAGAAAGGCGACATGCCCCCGGATCGGCTTGCCGCAGGCCAGACCGGAGATGGTCTGGTTGACGACGGCCTGAAAGATGGAGGCAGCCAGATCCTCCTTCGCGGCGCCTTCATTGATCAGAGGCTGGATATCGGTTTTGGCAAAGACCCCGCATCGCGCGGCGATGGGATAGAGGGCTTTGTAATTCTCCGCATAGTGATTCAGCCCTGGGGCATCTGTGTGCAGCAGGGAAGCCATCTGGTCGATAAAGGAGCCGGTGCCCCCCGCGCAGATGCCGTTCATCCGCTGCTCGATGGTACCGCCTTCGAAGTAGATGATTTTGGCATCCTCACCGCCCAGTTCAATGGCGACATCGGTCTGCGGAGCCACGGACTGCAGACAGGTGGAGACTGCAATGACCTCCTGAATGAAGGGGATTTCCAGATGGTTGGCCAGCGTCAACCCTCCGGACCCGGTAATGACCGGGTGAAGCGTCATCTCACCAAGCTGATCATAGGCTTTACCGAGGAGCTCTGCCAGTGTTTCCTGTATATTGGCGAAATGTCTTTCATAATCTGAGAAGAGAAGGTTTCCTTCGGTGTCGAGAATTGCAATTTTGACAGTGGTCGAACCGATGTCAATTCCCAGCGTATTC
Organism: uncultured Lachnospiraceae bacterium; assembly: GCA_902783305.1. Lineage (GTDB taxonomy): Bacteria > Bacillota > Clostridia > Lachnospirales > Lachnospiraceae > Blautia_A. The sequence goes on from CACZQU010000304.1 coordinate 11,799, forward strand.
CTTTCCATAAAGTTTGCCAAAGTTCTCCTTTCTGTCTTGGGGACAAACGGGCAGCTGGCCCGGTGGATCGATGGTGTAACTTACAGTTGTGTATTGCTTATCCGAAAAAACCTTCCAGCCTTCCTTTTCCGTCAAATAAATAATTGTAGGAAAGAATTTCGTATTCATGGTACCTTGCATAATAGGGAGAAGATTTATCGTCGCTTTCGTAGAAAACGCCGTTACTCCCCCAGTATCCGTATGCATTGATCACGGGAATATCCTCCATCAGGTCTGCAAGGAATTTCTGGTAACCGTTCAGACTGCCTCCATAGGACCGGATCAGGTTCGTCTGCATGTAATTCATGCTGGTTCTGGCCGGTGCCTGGGAGATATGATCGTAATTGGACCAGATAACATAAGGAACCTGGTAAAGAATCATATTCTCTTCCGGGCTTCTCGAATCGGAGGTGCTGCCGGAAATCCTATTCAGGAAACCGGTGGAAAGAGCCGGCTGGTGATCTCCCATGAACAGAATCACGGTAGGCTCGGATACTTTGGAAAAGTATTCTACCAGCCTCTGAAGAGCCTGGTCGGACTGGCGGAGAAGGGTAAGGTACTGATCTACGTCAGGATATGTCTTTTTCATCCCCTCGACATGGATGGTGGAGGGAAAATCCTTCTCATCCACATCAAAAGGGGAGTGGTTCTGTACGGTCATGTTGTAAAAGAAAAAGGGAGCACTGCTGTCTTCCCTGGTCTGTTCATAGATAGCCGTCA
>CACZQU010000305.1 GCA_902783305.1 uncultured Lachnospiraceae bacterium
CATGACAAATTTAGCCACGCGAAGCGGGGCGGAAAAGCGCCGACAGGCGCGAATTTGGAATGAAGGGAGGGACGGCTGAATAGTAACCTCGAAACAGATATGGTTTTCCATCTGTCTGTTCCCGCGGAAAAAGCACGGTAAAAGGCCGCCGGCTATCCGGCGGCCTTCATTTTGATCCGTCTTCTTATTTTACCGCACAATGATTCAATATCATTGTAAGCTTCTCGTAACGATACGGGTAAACCAGGAAACCGTAGTCAGGGAGCAAAAACAGCCCTTCCGGCTCAGCTCATGCTTTCCCGGAAGGGCTGTCCTTATGTCTGTCAAAATACCGGATCATATTCTGCCGGTCCTCCTCAGCCAATGATTCTTTACCAAAAATTCTTGCTCGGGTCTCCAGATGATGAAGAAACTCATGCCTCAGGGTTTTGCGGATCTGCAGCTTCATCGCTGTCGGACTGTCGGCCACGCAGGCCCTGAAGGATCCGAAGTACAGCCGGATCTGTTTCCCCAGCACCGGATCGCTGGTATATGTTCCCAGAATATACAGGTCATCTGCTCTTCGCGCGGGATGAAGATATTCAGCCTCATCCACCACTACTCCTCCATTCAGTTCATCATAGCAGTAATCCGGCAGAAGATTCATCTCATCATCTACGATGTCGGCAAACTCATCAAAGGTCATAACCCCATCCCCTTTTTGCCTGTCCGTTTCTTTCGGAAAACTTTTTTCCACATTCCCGGTAAAATATGATATACTTGACACGGGAACCAGTATCCGCGTGAACAGCTGAATCGCAAAGCAGACCTCTGCAGCACTGTTGGCGCGCGATATTTCTGCAGACTTCAGTATAACATACTTTACTATTTCTTGCACAGCGAAAGTGAGGGCTTATCAGATGAAGAAACGCTATTTATTTATTGTTGCTGTCGGCTTGTCCCTGATTATGGCCGGCTGCGGCAGCAAATCTGAATCTTCCGGTTCCGCGGAAAACAATACACCTCCCGCTCAGGTGGAAACTGAGCAGGAAGAGGAGCAGAAGGTCGATGAGGACGGCAATATCATTGTTGATGAATACTACGAGGAGACCGGTGAGATCGAGGCGGAGAATACCGATGAGGAAACCGGTGAGATCGTCGGTCAGACCGAAGTGGATTTCGAAGTACAGACCAACGGAGAGCTTCTCACCGTCGAAACATCCGGCGGAACCGCAGATGGTGTCTGGAAGTACCTGATCACAGATGAGAATGTCGCCGTTCTGGACTCCGAGGAAGACACTGAAGACGGGAAAATTTATACCTTCAAGTCAAAGGCGCCTGGCGATGCCATGATCGGAATCTCTTTCTTTTTGCCGGATGATGAAGCCGAGATTACCTTGGAGGATGTGACGGAAGGGGCTACCGACGTCCTGGTGGAAATCCGGGTCAACGATGATCTCAAGATGGGTATGCGTGCCTGATCGGTTCCCCGTTGTTTATGGGCAGATTTATGATCGTATACACAAATTGTTAATAAAAAATATCCATTTCGATCATTCTTTGCACATACTCTCCTCATATTTCTGATTTATAGTACTACTTGAAAAAGCTTAAAGCTTTATCAATCTTTTTCTTTTTCATACTCGCCGGATTCTATAAAGGAATCCGACCCTCCTTCTTTTTTGAACTCTTCCGGGCAACGTTCATCAGTGTTCCTGTTTGCACTGCCCGGGAGAGTCTTTTTTATGTTTCTGCACTCGCGCTGTTCAGAATCCTCTGCCTGGATTTCCGTCCGGACCCGGTCCCGGAGCCCCGCCTGGGAAGCCGCCGGCAAATCCCCCGTTTTCCGCATATCCTTCGTTTCCCGGTTCCGGATTTCCTCCTGCCTGGGAAAACACATCGTTCGTTCCCGCGCCAGGATTTTCTGAAAAACCGGATCCGGTGCTCTTAGATAAACCGGCATTCTCTCCTATGCCTTCATTTCCCGGCAGATCCGTCCAGACGCTCCCCGGTTCCCGGGAATCCTCTCCGGATACTCCCCCGGACGGCTCAGTGCCTTTTTCCTTTGCAGAGATCTGATCATCACTACTGCGCATATTTTCCGGATGATCTCCATTGTCATCAGCCCCGGAGGGTTCCCGTCCCACAGCATCTTCCCTGGTCTTATCGTATTGCGTCTGATCCCCCAGCCTGCTGCCGTCCTGATATTTTTCGCCTGCCAAAGCTCCGCTATCCGAAGCATCCCATGGCTGCGCCATTCCCTCTGTCCCTCTTTCCGGGTCGGGCTGTATGGAAGGTTCTCCTGGTTTATTGCCGCCAGCTGCCGTTCCCGCGACAGCCGGCTCCTCTTCCTTTTGCGGGGCGGCTTCCCTGACCGGTATGGCTGGATCAGAAGGCCTGGATTCCCGGACCAGACGGACGCTGTAATGTGCTTTGTCTTCTGCATGATTCTCATTCCATCGCTCTATCCGTCCTTCCAATGTCTTCTCTATTCCTTCTTCCTTGCCAAAATGGCTCCTCACCGTCACATTCATCTGCATATCCGGCTCTTCAATCTTTCCATTCTCTGACATCAGATCCAGGGTAATATCCATCGCCTCATCCAGCCTCTTTCCTCTGACCTCTGACCGGAGATCATCCATGGAAGAAAAACCAGAATCCGTTGTATCCACGGAAAGCACATGATCCAGCAGGTTTAACTGATAAACCAGCTTTGTATCCGCCTCCACCGTAATGGAAGTGACCGGAACAGTGACAGCCGCCACGCCGCCTCCCGCTGTCAGAATTACCGCCGCTGCTGCCGCTGCCTGCAGCGTATGCTTTTTCAGATGCCTTCGGAACAAAAGGATTTTCTGCTGATCCCCGGGCATTTTCTCCGGGATCTCCAGAACCTGCCCGATCCTGTAGTGTTGATCCTCGATAATGCGGAAAACACCATTGTGGTCCAGAATGGCGGCTTTTCCTTCCCGCAATTCCATCACGACCGCCTTCATAACCGTCCCTCCTCCGATCGGATCTCTTTTTTGATGTAACCAAGATAATCGGCCAGCTCCGGATAGTCACCATCCAGAATCAACGCCGATGTAATCAGATATTTCCGGTAACGGTCTGCAATTTTCCTGGAAATCCGGGATCTTTTCAGAAGCTCCTTGACCGGCAGGGCTTTTGTCTTTCGAAGACCCTCTACAAGCGGGGGAGGAGGCGTAAAAAATGCCTTCACCAGCATGGCACAGCTCGTCCTTGTTTTTCCGGCTTTAGGCGAGCACTCCGCAAGATCAAAAAAAGAAATGCCGAAGCATGCCAGCTCCTGCTGAAGCGCTTCAATTTCCTCTCTCAGGGAAGTATCCGTCATCACGCCGGCATGCTGCTGAACCTCACATTGCGTCAGGTAATCCGGATCCTCTTCGTCTACATCCCCGTCAAAGGCTTCAGGGCGGACAGAGATTTCCGGACTGTGCCGGGCTTCGCTCCGGTACATATCCTTCAGACGGCTGCTCATCACAAGGGCAGCATAAGGCCAGAAGTCCCCTTTGCTTTCGTCATAGCTGTCCATGGCGTCAGACACCGCCCGTAGAGCCACCGACCATTCTTCGTCACTCAAGGTCAGGGAACGGTGCGTAATCCGGGAGGCCAGCCGCAGAATATGCATCTGTTCCTTCTGCAGAAACGCGTTTTTCTCCTCAATATTGTGTTGTGCAGCAATGACATCCTCGTTTACCATGATTCTTTCATCCCTGTCCCTTCAATTCCTTGTGATCCGTTACCTGTTTTTTGTTGTACCAGAAGTACTTATATCCTTTCATACATCCTTCTGGTCTGAATTTCCATATGTCGGGAAGAACAAATAAGCTTTTCCATTTCTGCCTCCAGAACCCTGGAAGGGTGAAACGCAGAACAACCCCGCAGGAGTCATTTTACACTGTTGCCTTTTATTTGTTCCCACACGTATAGTTTTACTGTCTGAAGAAAGCAATCCCGAAAGCTTTTATCTGTTCTGCTTTCGGGAATTGGTTTCCATCTGTGAATTATGTGGATTATTCGTTACCATTCACGGTCTGACCCTTCCCCGCGCGTGGCTTTACGGTTAATCCGTGAATAGTAACGATTATTCTTCATCGAAATATAAAGCAAGTATACCATAACAATATGATCAATACCAGAAGGAATTTATACCTCCACTCCGTTTACATACAGGTGGTACCCATTCAGATTGACAGAAGCGCCATCCGCATTCAGCGAAGACACATAGCTGTCTCCGGTCAGCGTCCAGGTTGATCCTTCCTCGACGGTGACCTTCACCGATCCCTGATTATCCGCGTTAATGGCTCCGGTATAGGAGGAGCCGTCGCTTACGGTCAGATCCAGGCTGGAAACGGAATCGACAACAATATTCCCCTCTGCCTCCTGGGCGGAAAGCGTAAGCTTTGCATTCCCTCCGTTTCTCCCGGAAGTTCCCCAGGAATCTGCGGAAAGAATCATGAAATCCGCGCTGTCCTGCGCATTGGTAAGTGACACTCCGGAAAGACGGATATCCGTTGTGACATTGGTCACATGGAACATCGCTCCGGTTCCGCTGGTAAGAGACCCGCCAGTCATCGTAAACGTGGAATTACCTTCTGCCGCGTCTCCTGACATGGACTGATAAATCAGGACATTCGTCGGAATTGTGGACTGTCCGTTCAAGGCTGCGTTGTTTCCGGAAATATCCACATTGCTGAGGGTGACGGAATTCCCGCCCTCTATGACAACCGCTTCTGAATTGGAAGCGTCAAGGGATGCATCAGAAACCGTGATATCCGCGGTGGAATAGATCGCCGGAGAACCCACACCACTGGAACTGTACGTTCCTTCCGTTACATTCACCGTACCGCCGCCCCTGTCTGAACGAATCGCCGCAGAGGAGTTTCCTGAGGTATTTACGGTAAGACCAGACGCATTCAGCACCGCCCCTCCAGTCGTCATCAAGCCGCCGGAATTGTTTCCCGAGGTGGTAATCGTGGAATCTGAAATATTGACTGTCGTGCCGGTTCCATAGCTGAAAACGCCATTTGCATGAGTCCCATCTGTGGTAACCGTAGCATTCGTCACAGTGACTTCTGCTCCGTTATGCGCCAGAACGGCCGCATTTGTTCCGTAAAAATCAGCGCTTTCCCCGTTGCTGTCTCCGGATTTATTGATCTCAACTTCATTTAATGTGACGGATGCTCCATCGATACGCACGGCATTTTCATCAGCGGTTCTGGATACATAGGACTCTCCTTCCGCGTTTTCCGTTACTGTATTTGCAGAAGCGTATTCCGAAGGAGCCTGGCTTGAGCCAGGTCCTCCTTGTCCGGGCATACCCTGACCGTTGTTCTGGCCGGGCATTCCCGGTCTGTTCGTTTCACTGG
>CACZQU010000306.1 GCA_902783305.1 uncultured Lachnospiraceae bacterium
ATTCTCTGTACCAGTACGGCTGTCTTCCCGGAACCGGCTGCCGCGCTGACCAGCAGGTTCGAGTCCCGCAGGCCGATCACTTTTTTCTGCTCATCCGTCCAAAGAACCGGCATCCCTGCGCCCTCCTTCCTCATTATCCTGCTCTGACGGGTCCGCCGCGCCTTCCTCCGGATCCTCTCCGGCTTCGATTCTTCTCCACACCTCCTCCGCATCCATCTTCCTCAGCGTGCGGAAGCGGTATCCCGGAATCCGCAGATCAAATCCGCAGGCTCCCTTCATCGGGCAGTACTCGCAGGCGTTCTCCGATCCCAGGCGGTAAGGGGATGCCTCGCAATGCCCTTCCATGATTTTCTCCAGGGAATCCTCCATTTTCTGTCTTACATGGCGGATTAACGATGCAAACTGCTCCCGCCCGGCGACATAGCTCATGGATCTTCTGGAAAGGCTTCCGTCCTGATTGAAGGTGACCGGAAGGGTCCGGCCGGTTCTGTCGATCCGGGATGAGACATCCTGGTCGGCGTGCACAAGACCATCCATTTTGAGGCGGGACACGACGGCATCCTCCAGGCGGGCATCTTCTGAGAGAGGCTGCAGCACCGGATCCTCGATATGGTAATAAAACATCCCGGCCGGAATCACCTCACAGCCCTGATGCTTTTCCTTTTCCGCCGCCAGTGCCGCATCCATATAGAGCACCAGCTGAAGCTGAATGCCATGATAGATTTTTTCCAGGGAAAAATCTGTCCTTCCGGATTTGTAGTCGATTACCTTTACGTAGACCTTGTCCCCCTCCCGGGAAATATCCAGCCGGTCGATCTTGCCGCCTTCCACAGGTAACTCAAAGCTTTCCGGCTCAAAGTCACCGTTTCTGAGCTGTTCCTGGAGAACCCATACCGTCTTCTTCAGGATCCTCTGGGTTCGCCGGATCATGTATTCGTCCCGGGCTGTAGAGTGCAGAATGGCATTTCCGTAATCTGCTGCCGCTTCCTCCACACACAGATCTGCCAGACGGTCTCTCTCCTTTGGATCAAGCTGCGCCCAGCTTTTTCCTTCTTTCCTGAGGAGGACGGAAAAGCGCTCCAGGGCGCTGTGCATGACATTTCCAAGATCCATTGCCCGAAACTCATATTCCGCCCTTTCGCAAAGCCGCAGACCGTAGGTCAGGAAATGGCGGAACGCACACTCCCCATACCGCTCCAGACGTGTGGCGGCATAGGGTGAAATCTCCCCATACAGGATTTTCGCCGTATTCTTTCCGATGACATCGGAGGGCCGGCTGCAAAATGAGGCATCCACCAGTCTCCTGGCCGTTCCGGCATACCCGCCGCTTCTCAGATACCAGCTGTAAAGCTCCATAAACAGGGGATCCGACAGGCTGTCCTCACCTGCAAGAAGCCCTTTCTCCAGAACCGAAAAAGAATCACCCGGCAGTTCAACGGCATCAAGGCCCTCGCTGACAGGAGAAACCTCCATCTGAGGGAACATCCGGGTGAGGGTTTTGATCAGGGCTGCCGGGCGGAGGGTCTGTCCGCCCGCATCGGAGCTGCTGTAGGATAACGTCAGGAAGCGGGAAGGCTTCGTCAGGTTCAGATACAGGTAAAACTTTCCGATGGCAATCCGTTCCCTCGGGCCAGGAGCCAGCCGGATTCCGGCAGAAGCAAAATATTCCCTGTCGATCTGCGTCAGAAATCCTCCTGTCTCCGGATTTTTCGGAATGCTTCCCTCATTGACTCCCACGAAAAACAGCGCCTTGATTTCTCCCAGGCGGGAACGCTCCATATCCCCTACCAGAACCTGATCCACTCCCGGAGGAATCAGACCGATTTCCAGCTGGGAAAGCCCGGTTTCCAGAAGCTGGCAAAATGACAGACGGGAAATTCTTTCCTCCCCCATGATGGCGTCCATTTTTTCCAGCAGATCCGTCACCTGGTCAAAAATCTGAGAGTATTCCTTTTCCAGATCCTTCAGCCCCTTTTCCCGGAATCTCCCGCACTCTTCCATAAGCTTTCCGCGGGCGTCACAGGCAAGGAGAAAATCCGTCAGAGACCGGCAATAAGCGCTGACCTCTCTTTTCCCGCTGCCAAAGGCCGCCGACAGGACGGACAGCTCCTTCAGGAGCTCCTCCCGATAATGATCCAGCTCCGGGATTTCTTCCGGATCCACGGTTTTGCAGGTACGGATCCATTTCTCCGACCACTTTTTCTTTCCCCTGACCCCGGTTCCTCTCACATAATTCTCCATCCGGTCGGCCGCATCCGTCGGAACAGAGGAAAACCCGCTCCTCAGATAGCGGAAAATACTCTCATAAGAGTAATTCCGGGTGACAATCTCGAGCGCCGCCCTTATCCATTCCACAAAAGGATTGCCGAGAACATTGCGTTTTTCATCGATGAAGCAAGGGATCCGCGCTTTGGAAAAAATGTTCTTTGCAATCGTTCCGTAATCCTCCAGATTCCCCGTGATCACGGCAATTTCTCCATAACGCAGTTCTTCCGTCCGCACCAGACGGCGTATTCTCCTGGCCGCTTCCTCCATTTCCCTGACCGGATCATCTGCGAAGTAAACGCGGATTTCGTTCTGGGAGGAAGAAAAGACATGATGGGAATACCGGAACAGATTTTTTTCCATGAATGCAAGAGCCGGAGCAGAAGAAAATCTCCTGCCCGATTTCAGGAAAACCGGAGGCTCCACCTTGTCGGCTTCCCGATACAACGATTCCGCCATCTCATGGCTCATATAGAACAACTGATGCAGCTTTCCGGATCCCCTGAGCGGTTCTTCAGGATCCATCGTGAGTGTCACTCTCACTGCGCGGCACAAGGTAAAAAGCTCCTTCAGGACACTGATCTGTACCGGGGTAAAACCGGTAAAACCATCAAATACCATCGTGCTTCCTTTAAGGCGTCCGGAGCGCGGCAGAACCTGGAGCAGCACTTCCAGAAGCTCTTCGTTGGTCACACTGTGCCTCCCCAGATATTCCCGGAAGGAATCATAGATCACCGACAGATCCCGAAGCTTCATGGCAAGAAGGGAATCCGGATCGGCTCCCTCCAGTATCTTCTGCAGATTGTCATGCCGGATTTCATATTGCATGAATTCTGAAATCAGGGATTTCGTCTCATCGATACATCCCGGCTTGTGAATCTGGGAGCCCAGATAGGAAAGCTCCGCTTTCCTTTCCTCGAGAAGCTTTTCCAGTACCATGCTTTTACCGGAATCCTCCAGGATTTCCTCCGGCTCGCCTCCGGTTTCTTCGAAGATGCGGTATGCCAGGCGTTGAAAACTGAGGACATCGATATTCAGGATCCCGCCGTCCGGAGAGAGGGATACCAGCTTCTGTTGGGTTGACATTGTAAACTGTTCCGGCACAATGCAGTAAAACTGGCGTTCCGGTTCTCTCCTTGCTTCCTCAATCAGCTGATTGTAGGCATATGTCGATTTTCCGGATCCGGAACCTCCGATAATAAACTGAAGAGCCATTGTTCACCTCTGACAGATATTGCGCGGTTTCCGCTTCCGATCATTCCGCAGGACTCAGACTGTCCAACGCCTTCAGCCATATCGCCGCGCTGGCATCACTTGGCATTCTGAGGTCTCCTCTGGGAGACAGGGCTACGCTTCCCACCTTGGGACCGTCCGGAAGACAGGAGCGTTTGAACTGCTGGGCAAAAAAGCGGCGGTAAAAGGTTTTCAGCCATTTGAGAATCACGGCAGGGCTGAACTGTCCTTCAAAGGACCGGCAGGCCAGATAATAGATTTTTTCCGGGCTGAAGCCCATCCTGAGCATGTAATACAGGAAATAATCGTGCAGCTCATAGGGGCCTACCAGATCCTCTGTCTTCTGGCTGATTTTCCCTTCCGAAGGAGGGAGAAGCTCCGGACTGACCGGTGTATCCAGGATATCCGTCAGGATCTCCCGGATGGTTTCATCTTCGCTTTTCTCTGCGATATAACGCACAAGATGCCTGACCAGGGTCTTGGGTACGGAAGCATTTACTCCATACATGGACATATGGTCGCCATTGTATGTGGCCCAGCCCAGTGCCAGCTCGGAGAGATCACCCGTACCGATCAGAAGCGCTCCTTCCATATTGGCCAGATCCATCAGCACCTGTGTTCGCTCTCTCGCCTGGGAATTCTCATATGTGACATCGTGAACCGACGGATCGTGCCCGATATCCCGGAAGTGAAGGTTCACCGCCTGCGCTACCGGGATTTCCCTGAGCTCCGCCCCCAGTCCCTTTGCCAGGGAACAGGCATTGTGGTACGTCCGGTCCGTCGTCCCGAAGCAAGGCATGGTCACGCAGATCAGCTGTTCCCGTCCGATCCCCATCCTGTCGGCCGCCCTTGCCATCACCAGAAGGGCCAGTGTGGAATCGAGACCTCCGGACAGTCCGACGATCATTCTGGAGCCGCGGATATGCTCCATTCTCTTTTTCAGTCCCATCATCTGGATGTTCAGAATATCCTCGCAGCGTTTTTCCCTGTCTGCCTGATCCATCGGTACAAAGGGAAGCCTTGGATATCCCCTGGTCAGCCGGACAGCGCGCTTGCGAAGGGAAAACGATACCCTGTCTGCGTAAAAATCCCTGCCGGAGGGGAACGTGGTGATCCTCCGTCTCTCATCCACAAGCCGGCTCACGTCAATCTCCGAATACAGAATCCCGTTTCTGAACCGCTCGGACTCAGCAAGCAGCGTACCGTTTTCGGCGATGAGATTATGGCCTCCAAAGACCAGATCCTGGGAAGATTCCCCTTCACCGCTGGATGCGTACACATATCCGCAGACCAGACGGGCAGATTGTCCCGTTACCAGCATCCGCCTGTAGGAGTCCTTGCCGACCAGCTCATCGCTGGCCGAAAGATTGACGATCAATGTCGCTCCGGCCATCGCCAGCTCCACGCTGGGCGGAGCCGCGATCCACAGATCCTCACAGATCTCCGCTCCCACCACCAGCTCCGGCATCTCATCACACTGAAACAGAAGCTGCCTTGAGACCGGTACTGCCGCACCGTCAAGCTCCAGCATATCCTCCAGTCCTTCTCCGGAGGTAAAATGGCGCTGTTCATAAAACTCGTTGTAATTCGGAACAGCGGTTTTGGGGATCATTCCCAGCAGCTCCCCATGATTCATCACTGCCGCAGCATTATACAGCTTACCGGACACAACAACGGGCATTCCGACAAAAATCAGAGCATCTGTCTGCGCGGTCGCTCGAAGCAGATACCGCAGATTGTCCATCGCGCTCTCGAGCAGCTTGCTTTGCCAGAAAAGATCCCCACAGGTATACCCTGTCATACACAGCTCGGGAAAAACCATTACCTGGACCTGTTTGCGTTCCATCAGCCGGATCAGGCGAAGGATTTCCTTCGCGTTCGCGTCACAGTCTGCTACTGTGACATAAGGGGTTGCCGCCCCCACCTTGACAAAACCATATTTCATTGCTCTCTCCTGATATTTTACGATTTCGCTTTTCTGAGGATGGTTTTCAGTTCTTCCACGGAAAACTCATATGCGGTGTTGCAGAAATGACATTTCAGTTCCACCGGTTTTCCGTCCTGGATCATCTCATTGAGATCTTTGCGTCCTACACTGATCAATGCCTTCTCCACCCTTTCACGGGAGCAGTTGCAGTAAAAGCGGACAGGCTGGGTGTCAATGATTTCCATATCAAACCCATTCAAAACCTTTTTCAACAGGTTTTCGGCTGTATGCCCTTCCTCGAGCAAGGCTGTTACCGAAGGAAGACCTGCGATATTGGCTTCCAGCTTCGCGATCGTCTCTTCCTGGGCAAAAGGCATGACCTGGATAATAAATCCTCCGGCCTGCCGGACCGTGTTGTCCCTGTTCATCAGCACACCCAGGCCTACCGCGGAGGGAATCTGTTCGCTGGCGGCAAAATAATAGGTCAGATCTTCAGCAATCTCGCCGGACTGCAGGTCAACCTGACCACTGTAAGGCTCTTTCAGACCCAGGTCCTTAATCACCAGAAGCGTTCCGTTTCCCACAGCTCCGGAAACATCCAGTTTCCCGTTGGCTTTTGCATGGATCATGACCTCAGGGTTCCCCACATATCCCTTGACGTTTCCTCTGGAATCTGCCGTCACTGTCACAGACCGCAGCGGGCCATCCCCCTTGATCTGCAGCGTCAGAAGATCCTTATCCCCTTTCATCATCGCTCCCATCATCGCACCGCCGCTCATCAGACGTCCCAGGGCAGCTGTCGCAACAGGGCTGGTGTTGTGTCTCCTTCTGGCCTCCTCTGTCATCTGCGTGGTGAGAGCGCCAAAGGCCCTTACCTGTTCATCGGCAGCCACCGCGCGTACAATATAGTCTTCCATAGGTTTAATCCTTCCCTTGTTTTTTCTTTCCCTGCTCCATCGCGATAAAGGTCAGTCTCTCGCTGTCGGCGGCAGGAGCGTCAGTGGTATATCCATCGTAGACGGCGATCAGCTTCATCCCCGCCTCCTCCAGCAGTCTTTCCACCACCCTTTGAGGAAATGCTCTCTGGACATGAAGCTCCTCACTTTTTGCATATCTGCCGTCCGGCTCTCTCAGGAAAAGAGTGAGCAGATACGTGTTGGTCCTGGTATCCTCTTCATATTCATTTTCCCAGATGAAGCTGGAAACTTCCCGGTTTTCCGCAATGGTTCTCTCCCCGATGACATCCCGGTAGAGATATTCGGTATTCATGTCAAATACAAACAAGCCTTCCGGATCGAGATAATTGTTGACCAGAGAAAAAATCTTTTTCAGTTCTTCCTCCTCCAGGATATAGTTCAGACAGTCACAGACACTCACCACCGCGCGGACCGTTCCATACAGCTCAAAGGACTGCATCTGCTGGCACAGATACAGGATGTCTTTGCGGGAAGCTTCTCTTTTCTCCATCGCCTGCGCCAGCATCTCCCAGGAGCCGTCCACTCCGATCATGTCATACCCCGCATCGTCAAGAAGCTGGGTCATCCTCCCTGTCCCACAGCCCAGGTCCAGCACCAGGCCGTCATTTATCCCATACCGGGAAAGCATACTCACAAGATAAGAGGCCCACTCGTCATAGCAGACATTATCCATAAATTCATCATATACGCAGGCAAATTTCGAATAACTGTTTTCCATCATGCTCCTCTGTTATGATTGTCTGAAACTGTTCCGTCAAGCTGTTCAGGTACGCATCGGGCGCGGCGCTGACGCGCATTCCGGGTACGCCCGATGCCTGACTGCCAATGCTTTTGCACGCCTCGCGCAGCAGGTGCGCGAGGCTGACTGAATCGTTACGGTTGTTTTACCATCCGCTGTACAGGCATCCCGGTCACGGTAATAAAAAAAACTGCCGGGAAGCGGAGTCTGTTCTCCTCCATCCCGGCAGGATATGCGCAAATACCGGAATACCCGTTCCGGATACTACTTCCAGTGTCGTACCGTCAGAATATGTAACCCTTCCGTCACAGGTACCTGATCACAGCTCCTTACTGGTCGGATTCCCTGGGCATGAAGGCCACGTCGCCGGCCTCCCCGCCCCACCAATAATCTTCGTCGTTCTGGTCATAGACATCTTCATCGTTTTCAAACCGGTAGGAATTTCCAAAGCTGTCTGTCCAGCCGCCGTTTCCATCCGGAACAATCACAACAGGCTCCGCATCGGAATTGCGGTAAATCGTCCTGGTTGATCCTGTGTCAGAAAGCTGTTCATCCGTATAGTCCGTGCTGCTCTGCGCTGAAGCAATGGCAGCACCTTCCTGCTCAATGGGTTCTCCCGTGGCAGCAGAGCTGATGGCAGAGCTGCTCATGACCTTGAACGAATTGATGGACCGCATAATCCGGTCAAAGTTATCATCTGTCTTTACATTACCGGTAATGCTGTAATATTCATTCGGCGTCACAAAATAACGATAGATCGCGTAGGGATATCCTTCACTCTTGGAGGTATCCAGATAATGAACCGCGTAGGAATAAACATCGACAGAGCCGATACTGGTCGTTGTAAAATTCGTAATTTCAAAATCAGTACCCTCCACCATATTGGAGGCTGTCTCCATCGAAGCCGCAAGATCCCTGGTATTGGGAATCACCACCTTGTTCATCGCGTCTTCACCCTTACCGTGAAGAATCAGGATTCCGCCCTTCTTCCTGGACTCAAAGCTCTGGATATTTTCTTCATCCGTCCTGACCTTCCAGCCTCTGTCCGGCAGTCTGATCGTGATGGAATGATCAGAGGATGTATAAACGCCATCCACAAGGTTCGGCGAAGGAGTCGGGGTCGGTGTATTCGCTATCGTAGGAACGGGAGTCGGAGTTTCGACGATGACATCCTCCGGTTCATTTTTCCCAAATTTCGGCAGACCACAGCCTGACAGGATACACGCTGTCAGTAACGTTGCAGTTGCAATCACGGCCGCTTTTCTATCCATATTGCACCTCCTGCTCTCATATTCGTAAATACGTCAATATTGTAACCTTTTCAAAAAGGACTGTCAACCTTTGCTGCGGAGAAGTAAAACATGAACCCGCAGCGGGTTACTATTCACTGATTAACCGTAAAGCCACACGCGGGCGAATGGTACCCGAAATGGCACGTTCCCACTCGGTCTCGTCTCCCGACTCGGTCGGCGCTAAACGATGCCCACCGGGCATCAGCGCCCTCGGCGTAGCGGTACTAAG
>CACZQU010000307.1 GCA_902783305.1 uncultured Lachnospiraceae bacterium
CATGGCGTAAAAACAGGCAAAGAACTGATCTCCGTCTATCAGATCTGGGAACGAGATAAATCTGAAGATGCCAGGGATTCCATGCTATTACATGCCCGGGAAGATGTGTGCTTCCTCTGTGAGGCTTGCAAACTCAATATTTATCTTGATTTTCTGCAGACAAACTGGAAGGAAATCCACTTCGAAGAAACTCCAGACGGAATTCTCTTTCATATATCCCTGTACTCTCCGGTTCCGGCAAAAGCAGCATGGACGAATCAATATGCAGATTTTTCCCTGTCAGGACATTCTGCGCAGGTTTTAGCTATACCTTTTTCAGGACAGCTCCGCTATTTCCTTCCCGGCTCCTGCAGCGACTATTATTATCTCCCTGCTGAAGATACCGCTATCCACCGCAGCGTTGCGCAGTTCGTAGATCGTAAAGAACGCGTGAGAGCGACACCGGAGACCTGCTATGTTAACAGAGAAGGCATCTTTCTTCCAGTTCCGGCAAGCTTACAGGGCCCGCTTTTTCACACGTCATATCGCTCTGTCCCTGCCTTTACTCAGTTTGAAAAAGAAAAATGGCAGCAGGATTCTTCCCTTGCAGGAAAGTACCTTGCCGCCATCTTACAGTCCTCTGACTGATTTCAGTTCCGATTTATACCCCGATTACATGATACCTTCTATTATATCTATACCTCTCCGTCCTTGCCTTTTTTTCTTTTAAATTGCAGGGACGGCAGCTTCTTCTTCTGTTTCGTTTTCCCCTCTGCAGACTCCTGTTTTGTCTTTTCCTCAGCAGGTTCAGGAAGCTCCGCAGTTTCTTCACCGCGTTTCATCCTCTCCAGATCCTTTATAAGGCTCCGTCTTCCGGCGGATGTCACTTTTCGCTCCTCGAATCCTCCCTGGTCTTCACGATAAATCCAGGGCTTGCGGGAATAGATCTTCTCTACGCCAAGATGTCCGTCCTCCACAGCGTCTCCTGACAGAACGATCTGATACAAATCAAATCTCTTGTCATAGATGCTGATGGTATAATCGTTGATTTTTTCTACCGTACCATAAACCGGATTTTCAAAACAGGCGATGATATCCCTCATACGGATCATGTTGCAAAACCCGGAAAACTGTTTTGTATAGATCATAACAAAATGATTGGTTACGATAAAATCGCGAATAGAGACCGCATCATCATCGTCAAGTTCTTTCTGCAGCAGTGCAAACTCCTCTTTCTTTCTCCCGAACATGACACGTTCAAAATGAAAGGCAAGTATACACAGGAAAAGCCCGCCCAGAAGGATAAATGCACAGATGAAAAGCCCAATGATATAAGCCATGCGGCTGGCTTCATCATACTTCTGCATCATCTCGATCACGACTGCAGCCGCGATACAGATGCTGATTCCAATCAGAGTGACACCCTTTATCAGCTGAATCACAAAATATCTGGTCTTCATAGCATAATAACTGGACATATCACTCCCCCTTTCGAATCCTTTTCAAGTACGGAAAAAAGGGCCATCGCAGCATATACGACGGCCCCAGAAATCTCTGATCTTTAGATTACTCCTCTACAGGAGCCTCCTCAGCCGGAGCTTCCTCTGCAGGTGCCTCCTCTGCGGGAGCCTCCTCTATAGGTGCTTCAGCCGGAACTTCCTCTGCAGGAACCTCTTCTGCAGGTGCTTCTTCCGGAGCCTCCTCAGCGTCAAGTGCCTTAATGCTGAGGCTGATCTTCTGCTCCTCACCCTTGAACTCAACGACCTTAGCGGTAACAACCTGGTCGATTGCAAGGATATCAGAAGGCTTCTCTACACGGTCCTTGGAAATCTGGGAAACGTGCAGAAGTGCGTCTACGCCAGGCTCAAGCTCGATGAATGCACCGAAATCTGTCATTCTGGCAACTCTGCCCTCTACCACATTACCTACTGCGTACTTCTCAGCTGCTGTATACCAGGGATTGCTCTCCGGGAACTTCAGGCTGAGCGCGATCTTCTCACCTTCGATATTCTTGATGATCACTTTGAGCACGTCGCCAACCTTGACAACCTTGTCAGGATTCTCGACTCTGCCCCAGCTCATCTCGGAAATATGAAGCAGTCCATCTGCGCCGTCAAGATCTACAAACGCACCAAACTTGGTAACATTCTTAACACGGCCTTCAACGATCATGCCAGGCTCGATTCTTGCGAAGAGCTCTGCCTTCTTCTGAACCTTCTCAGCCTCGACGATCTGCTTTCTGTCGCCGATGATTCTCTTCTTA
>CACZQU010000308.1 GCA_902783305.1 uncultured Lachnospiraceae bacterium
AGCTTGCCGGAGGGCAGGAGCTGCCCTACATTCACGACACGGCTTATGGCAAGGGAAGACCGGATTTCATGGATGATCCGTTTCCGGTTTTCTGGTGTATCTTCCGTCCCGGAATCCACAAGCGGAATATCCGGGAAAGGAAATATCTGTGTCGAGGTGGTCAGAATAACGGTATCATCCAGGCGTGAAGAAAGATACCAAAGCAATGTCGTCTTTCCTCCGCTGCCGATGACACAGACAAACCTGCCGGTAAGATGGAGGGATGCAAACGGCTGATCCACTTTCAGCCTCCTTTCAGCGGGAATGATATTTCAATCATACCGAAATCAGACAGGAGATGCAAAAAACAGAAAGGTATGAATAAACCATGGGAAAAGAGACGCAGAAAAACATGTTTTTTGAATCGGTTTTATCCAGAAGATCCGGCCAGGATCTGCTGGCTGCCTGGATCATCACAGGAAAATACGCCGGGACGAAAGCGCTTTTTGTCTGGAAGGAAGAGCAGTATATCCGGAATGATCATGATGAATCCTTCCCCGCGGAATACGAAGCAGAGATCCAAAAGCTCCCACGCGGCTGTTCCGGGATCCTTGACAAGGCGGATGCAAGGATTTTTCTGGAACCGGTCGCAAAAGCCAGAAGGCTCGTCATCTGCGGCGCAGGTCATGTTTCCATGGCGTTGATCCGGATGGGGATCATGCTGGATTTTGAAATCACAGTCATCGAGGACAGAGAAGAATTTGCGGCCAAGGCAAAAGAAGCCGGTGCGCATCATGTGGTCTGCAAGCCCTTTGAAGAAGCTCTGAGGGAGACAGAGGGCGATCTGCGGACAGCCTTTGTCATCATGACCCGCGAACATGCTTACGATGTGGATTGCCTGCGGCTCATCCTGCAAAAGCCTTGTGCCTATGCAGGTATGATGGGAAGCCGGAGCAGAAGCGCTCAGATCCGTCATCAGATGCTGGAGGAAGGATATGAAGCCCGAAAAGTCCAACAGCTGTATATGCCTGTCGGTCTGCCCATCGGCTCCCGGACGCCGGAAGAGATTGCCGTCAGTGTCATCGCACAGATCATCCAGGTGATGAATGCTTCCGATTCCGGAGAAGGCTTTGTACCAGGGATGCTGGAGGAGCTGACCCGGATGTCCGATGAAAAAGGCTGTCCAGGTATCCTTTCCATGATTGTGGAGAAGAATGGAGAAGGTCCGCGAAAACCCGGGACAAAAATGCTCGTGAGAAAGGACGGAAGCTTTCTTGGGACTGTGGGAGGCGGATATGCCGAGGCCATGGTACTTCAGACCGCTGCCGGCATGCTTCGCGAAGGATGCCGTGATCCACGGCTGATCCATGTGGATATGAAAAAGGGAGCGATGTATTGCGGAGGGGAGACGACGGTTTTTCTGCTTCCGATTACCTCCCCTGACGTGGCTGTTCCGCCTCATGGCTGAGCTTTTCAGGGCACAAAAGGAAGCAGTCAGGAATTTCTCTGAAATATCCTGATTGCTTCCCGTCTGGTTTGTCCCTTGGGAAAAGGGCAGGTGATTATGGTTCCTTCAGCCCTCTTGATTCGAACGCCTTAAGCAGTTCATCCATCTCCGGCTTTATCCTCATCGGCTCTCCGGCCGCCCGGATTGCATTGTCCACATCCTTCAGTCCGTTTCCGGTGACAATGGACACAACGGAAGCATCTTTGCTGATCAGACCTGTCCGGACGGCTTTGCGGATCCCGGCCGTAGCGGCTGCCCCGGCAGGCTCCGCAAAAACGCCGGCGCCAGAGCCCAGCAGGCGCATGGCTTCCAGGATTTCTTCGTCACTGACATTGACCGTGACGCCATTTGATTCGCTGATGGCGCGAAGCGCTTTGACAGGATTCCGGGGTACCCCTACCGCAATGGAATCCGCCAGCGTATTTTCCTCCTGGGGGATCCATTCCATCGTCCCTGCCGCTGCCGCTGTATTGATGGGGCAGCAGCCGGATGCCTGTACACTGATGATGCGGGGAATCGTATCGATCAGGCCGGCTTCGCGCAGATCCTTGAATCCTTTATAGACGCCGCCG
>CACZQU010000309.1 GCA_902783305.1 uncultured Lachnospiraceae bacterium
ATTTTAGCGTAGCTTTCAGCGAGCATGCGTTCATCATCTGTTAGTCTTATGGAAAATGCCATCATAATCGCCTCCTTGTAGTATATTGTACTGCTATGAGGCGATTATGTCAATAGCTGAACCCAGGGTATTGACAATCTTCCATTTCGGGTTATAATTGCCTTATAATAAGGTTATTAAAACTATGTTATGTAGTTATCTGTTTTTTATCTTGAAAGGAGGTTTCCCAATGACTGCAGATTCCGCCGTCTTTTCCCGATCCGCTTTTCTCCCTTCAGCAGGACAGCCTGACCCGGCACAGCCTTATGGGACACGCCAGCAATCCGGATTTCGTCCAAAGGATCCTGGCAGCGCCGCGACCCATTTCATCGGTTTTATCGCCTCGATCATCGCTATGCCCATCCTGCTTGTTCACGCCTCTTTAGCTGGAGCAGATCTGCGAATGCTCGCCGGATACAGTATCTTTATGCTTTCCATGATTACCCTTTACGGGGCCAGCACCTCTTATCACAGCTTCGACGTTTCTGCCTCCTTCAATCTGATCCTGAAAAAAGTGGACCACCTGACCATTCCGGTATTGATCGCGGGAACCTACACGCCGGTCTGCCTGTTTATCCACAGCCGGACGGGGACAGTACTCATCATCCTGGCCTGGTGTCTGGCGGCGGCCAGCATGCTGTTTACGCTGCTCTGGGTCACCTGTCCCAGATGGGTTTCCTCTGTGTTGTATATCGGCATGGGCTGGAGCTGTGTGTTTGCGCTTCCCTCCATCTACGCCGCTCTCACTCCTGCCGCTTTCGGCTGGCTTCTGGCAGGTGGAATTCTGTATTCCGTTGGCGCTGTCATCTATGCGGTAAAACAACCGGAGTTCAACCGGAGACATCCGCGTTTTGGCACTCATGAAATTTTCCATCTGTTTGTCCTTGCCGGTAGCCTGTGCCATTATATCCTGATGTATGGGTTTTTGCTGTCATAAAAAGGAAAAATGAGGGGCGGCTCCTTTCAGGAACCGCCCCTCGTCCGGGTACTCACCATATCTGGTTTTCAGGGATGCCGGCTTGTACAGATGATTCCGTGTCCCACGCTCGCACCATCCCGTGCCTGCGCCATTTGGGCTTTTGCCCTCCACTCAGGATAGATGATTGCAGTGCAAAATGACTCCAACGGATTGTTTCGCGCTTCGCGCTCCCCGGATCCTGGAGTCATAGATACAACCAATGCTCAGACGCTTTCCGGATGGATTCATTCAATCAGATCCCCTTCAAGAAATCCCCTGATAAAGGGCAGCGCAGCCCCGATCGTGATATTGTGCTTCGGCATCTTGCTGATCTTTATATAGTCTCTGGTTTCCGGGAACGGCGTCATCCGGCTGATCTCATCATATAAAAAATCGATATCTTCTTTCACGAGGTGGGCAGCCAGATATCCACCGACGACATAATCCACGTCATAGAGCAGATGCATATCGTTGATCGCCAATGCCAGATAATGAAGGCAGACCTGCCAGCGGTTCCTGACAACCGGATCTCCTTCCCGGAGAGCCTTGAAAAACGTATCCTCTTCTTCACCGTTTAACAGAGAACTCAGGGAACACTGCGTTTCTATACATCCCCGTTTACCGCAGTAACACTGTTTTCCCTTTGGATCGATCTGGATGTGTTCGATCGTGGCGGAGAAACCATGTTTTCCTGCTAAGATTTTCCGGTGATAAACCATGGATGCGCCTAGATGGATACTGTTGTTCAGATAAATAAAATCTTCCAGCTCGGGGGATGCCCAGATCTCGGAATCGGCAGCTGCGTCCGCATCGTGGAGAAAACGGCATGGATAGAGCAGGTGTTTTTCAAACTCGGCAATTTTCAATCCTGTACAGTCCAGAATTTTCCCGTAAACGATCTCTCTGGCGTCTGCGCTCACCAGTCCGGGGAAAGAGAGCCCGACGCCGAGTATTCTGTCCCTGTCAGACGGCAGCTCTTCGATGAAATTGTTGATCTGCTCACAAAGCCTGGAGATATAATCAGATGAATTCTCATAGATCAGATCAATGACAACCCGATGAGAACTCCTGCCGGTAAGATCCACCCGAAGCAGCTTTATCTGTTTTTTCAGGATCTCCACGCCAATCGCAAAACGATACTCAGGATCGATCACATAGGCTGAGGCCTTCCTTCCGGCAAGATCAGATGCGATCTGCCCTTCCTTGCGGATCAGGCCGTGCGTTTCGAGCTCTCCGATCTTCGCTTTGACGGTCGGGCGGCTGAGCCGCAGATCATACGCGACATCCTGCTGAGAAACAGGACCGTTCTGATATATATACTGATAAATGAGCTTAAGATTATTCTGGCTGATTTGCCCCGGTGTAATACTGTT
The DNA here is from genome assembly GCA_902783305.1 of uncultured Lachnospiraceae bacterium. Classification (GTDB taxonomy): domain Bacteria; phylum Bacillota; class Clostridia; order Lachnospirales; family Lachnospiraceae; genus Blautia_A. The sequence goes on from CACZQU010000309.1 coordinate 2,371, forward strand.
CTTCATATCTTTCTCCCGAAAGGTTTTTTTGTACAACCGGAATCATCATGCTATATGTAAATATATTAACATATATAATATGCAAATTCAATTTACAGAATAAAAAAATTTGCCATGGATATGGATACAGGTGTTACTATTCAGCCGTCCCTGAAAATGCGCTTATCTGAACGTCATGCTCGCATGTAAGGGCAGATAAGGGCATTTTCAGGTGACAGCTTGTAGGCTGTCACCTCCCTTC
>CACZQU010000310.1 GCA_902783305.1 uncultured Lachnospiraceae bacterium
TATACGATGGGCGGAGCCGGCGGCGGTCTGGTCTACAACCGTGAAGAGCTCTCCACCGTGTGCGCCAGAGGGCTGCAGGCCAGCCTGGTCGGACAGGTTCTCGTGGAGGAATCCGTCATGGGCTGGGAAGAGCTGGAGCTGGAGGTCGTCCGTGACAAAGACAATCATATGATCACCGTCTGTTTTATCGAAAATGTGGATCCTATGGGAGTGCACACCGGCGATTCCTTCTGTACCGCGCCTATGCTGACCATTTCTCAGGAGGTTCAGAAACGGCTTCAGGAGCAGGCTTACCGAATCGTTGAGCATATCGGCGTCATCGGCGGGACGAATGTCCAGTTTGCCCACGATCCCAAAACAGACCGGATTATCGTCATCGAGATCAATCCCCGTACTTCCCGCTCTTCCGCGCTGGCATCCAAAGCGACCGGCTTCCCCATCGCCCTGGTTTCCGCAATGCTTGCCTCCGGACTGACCCTGGACGAAATTCCCTGCGGGAAATATGGCACCCTTGACAAATATGTACCCGACGGAGATTATGTCGTCGTCAAATTTGCCCGATGGGCCTTTGAAAAATTCAAAGGAGTCAATGACCACCTCGGAACCCAGATGAGAGCCGTCGGGGAGGTCATGAGCATCGGCAAGACGTATAAGGAAGCTTTTCAGAAAGCCATCCGTTCCCTGGAGACGAAAAGGTACGGGCTTGGCCATGCTTCAAACTTTGCCGGTCTGTCGGCCGAGGAGCTGAGGCGCCGCCTTGTCACTCCTTCCAGCGAGAGGCATTTTCAGATGTATGAAGCCCTCCGCAAAGGGATCACCGTCGATGAAATCTGCGCACTTACTCATATCAAGCGGTATTTCGTCGAGCAGATGAAGGAACTGGTGGAGGAAGAAGAGGCGCTGGCCGCCTCGAAGGGATCTCTTCCCGCGGATGATGCTTTGATCCAGGCGAAAAAAGACGGATTCTCTGACAAATATCTCAGCGAAATTCTCGAAATCCCCGAAGCGGTGATCAGGGAGCGCCGGGAAGAGCTGGGAATCACCCAGGCCTGGGATCAGGTTCACGTCAGCGGTACACAGGATCGTTCTTATTTTTATTCTACCTACAATGCTCCGGACAATAATCCGGTATCCTCGGAGCGTCCCAAAATCATGATTCTTGGAGGGGGCCCGAACCGGATCGGACAAGGTATCGAATTTGACTACTGCTGCGTTCACGCGGCGAATTCCCTCAAAGCTCTTGGCTTTGAGACCATTATTGTCAACTGCAATCCTGAAACGGTTTCCACTGACTATGACACCTCCGACAAGCTTTACTTTGAACCGCTGACTCTGGAGGATGTTCTGTCCATCTACCGCAAGGAAAAGCCGCTCGGGGTCATTGCCCAGTTCGGAGGCCAGACACCGCTGAACCTTGCCTCTGACCTTCAGAAAAACGGTGTCCGGATCCTGGGAACTACTCCACAGGTCATCGACCTGGCGGAGGACAGAGATCAGTTCCGTGCAGTCATGGACAAGCTCGGCATCCCGATGCCGGAGTCCGGAATGGCGGCTACGGTGGAGGAAGCTGTCCGTATCGCCGGAAAAATCGGATACCCGGTCATGGTCCGTCCCTCCTATGTGCTTGGAGGGCGCGGCATGGAAGTGGTGTATGACGACGAATCCATGGCCGGCTATATGAAAGCGGCCGTAGGCGTCACACCTGACCGTCCGATCCTCATCGACCGTTTCCTGAATCACGCTCTGGAGTGTGAAGCCGATGCGATCAGCGACGGCACTCACGCCTTTGTACCGGCGGTTATGGAGCATATCGAGCTCGCAGGGATCCATTCCGGTGACTCTGCCTGCATCATTCCCTCCCGGCATATTTCGGAGGAAAACCTGTCCACGATCAAAGAATATACCCGGAAAATTGCCATGGAAATGCATGTCGTCGGGCTGATGAACATGCAGTACGCCATCGAAAACGGAAAGGTCTTTGTCCTTGAAGCCAACCCCCGTGCTTCCCGCACGGTGCCGCTGGTCTCCAAGGTCTGTGGAATCCGCATGGTGCCGCTGGCCACCCAGATCATTACCTCAGAGCTGACCGGCAAGCCCTCTCCTGTTCCCGGCCTCAGGGAAAAGGTTATCCCTTACTATGGGGTCAAGGAAGCGGTCTTCCCGTTCAATATGTTCCAGGAAGTCGATCCCGTCCTCGGACCGGAAATGCGGTCCACAGGAGAAGTCCTCGGTCTTTCCTCCACCACGGGAGAAGCCTTCTTCAAGGCCGAAGAAGCCGCTCAGGCCACTTTGCCTGTAGAGGGAGCTGTGCTGATCTCTGTCAACGCCCAGGACAAGCCGGAGGTGATCCCGGTCGCGAAAGCCTTCCAGGAATCCGGATTTACCATCTATGCCACAGGGACTACCTGTGACAAGCTGGAAGGAGCCGGTCTACCCGCCAGACGGGTCAAAAAGCTGTATGAAGGCCGGCCAAATATCCTGGATCTGATTTCCAACGGAAAGCTGGATCTGATCGTCAATACGCCGGCCGGCAAAGACAGCATCAACGACGACAGTTATATCCGCAAAGCCGCTATCAAATCCAAGATCCCCTACATCACCACCATGGCTGCCGCCAGGATGGCCGCAGAGGGAATCCACCAGGTAAGGGAAAAAACCGGCGCAATCCATTCCCTTCAGGAATGGCATGCTATGATCAAGGACAAGGTATGATGAGACAGAAAATATTTTTTACGGATCTGGATGATACGCTTCTGAACCGGAAAAAAGAGATTTCCACGGCAAATTCAGATGCCATAAGCCGATCCTTACAGCTTGGCCACGCCATTACCATCACGACAGGACGCGCCTTCGGCCCGGCTTTGCAGCAGGCCAGGCTTCTGGGCCTTACCGGAAAAAACTGCTACATGATCTGCTATAACGGAAGCCTTATTTATGATTTCGAAAAAAACCGGATTGTTCATCAGGAGGGACTGGATCCCGGGATCGTCCGGCTGGTTTTCGACAAAGCCGTCCGTTTCGGGATTCCGGTTCAGACCTACACCCACGACAAGGTGATTGCCCAGGTGGACACCCCGGTTCTGCGGGAGTACTGCCGGATCCAGAATGTCCCGTATCTGGTCGTGGAGGATGCCGTCCGTTACCTGGAATCCGTCCACCAGCCCTGTCCTCCCAAAATTCTGATTGTGGATTACCGGAATGATGAGCATGTAAACGCCTTCCGCAGCTTTATTACGCCGATGCTGCAGGGAAAGGCAGATATCTTCCTGTCCCATTCGGATATGATGGAGATCGTTCCTACAGGTGTCAACAAAGGAGCTGCCATCCATATTCTCTGTGATTATCTGGGTCTGCCTCTCGAGTCGACCGTCAGTGCAGGGGACGCGGAGAATGACCTCACCATGATCCAGGAAGCCCACATCGGCTGTGCCATGTGCAATGGAGAGCCTGCTGTCCGAAAAGCCGCAGATTACGTCACCGCACAGGACTGTGATCATGACGGAGTGGCGGAAATTCTGGAAAAATTCGTTCTGGGAGATTCAACGCCATGAAGCATCATCATTTTTTATCTGTCCTTGCCGCCGTATGCCTGTTCTGCACCTCGGCCGATGCCAGCTACTCGGATTCCGCAACCATCCTGAAGGTCCAGACTGCCCTGTCTGAATCCGGCTTGTACCATAGCGGGCTGGATGGAATCTACGGTTCCGGCACACAGGATGCCATCATCGCTTACCAGCAGCAAAGCGCCCTGACCGTGGACGGACTGATTACCGATGAACTGCTCTCCTCCCTCCGGCTGCGCCCCGGCGGCTTGCCGGACCTGCGGGAACGAAGAGCAGAAGAGTATACTCTGGGTACGCTGGACAGGAGTCTGTACCAGGGAAGATGGCGGGATATCTCCTCTGTTATTGCGCCGATTTCCTATGAAGCTTTTCTTCCCTCCGACTGGACACTGACGGAAAGTCCGACCAAAGACGGGATTTATACTCTGATCTATGAACCGGATTCCCAAACCTGTGACGGCTCAGGCGGCGGAATTGACCTGGCTTCCTTCCAGATCATCTATTATCCTGAGGAAGCCATCGGACGCGGTATGGATTTTCTGACCTTTATCTACGATTATTATGACTTTGACGGCAGTTATGTCAGTGATACAAGGATCAATCATTTTACCGGGACCGGCCTTACGACAGTTTATCCTTCCGGGGAGAAACCGGCTCAGCTGGTTCTGGGAGCATCAGCGTTTGGCCATATGCCCGAGATGGATTACACTTATCTGTTTGCCGGCCGGGATTTTCCCGGAGAAGCACTGGTCGTCGGTTTCAGCGCCCATTCCCGGAATCCCTTAACCCGAAGGATCATCGGGAACATTCTCTCCTCCATTCACCGGACCGGAGAATCCAGGCTGAGAACTCCCCTGCCGGAGCCGACAATGGCGCCCTCACCGACGCCCACGCCGGCTTCTCCTCAATCCTCCATCCCGGAAACCGCTGAAAGCAGCCCGCCTCTTCCCGAGCCCCCTCTTCCCTTCGGGGAAAGCAGCACACAGGAAGAAGAAGGCATCCCTTCCCCTGAAAACCTGTTTGTCTCCGACTCCGGACTGCTCCCGTCTGACGCCTGAACAGAACAGGCTGGATCGGACAGCATTCAACACCACACAGGATCCTGAAAAGACCGGCAGGATGATCAGCAGATCTCCTTCCGGTCTTTTTTTCCAGCTGTACCAGACATCTTTCACATCGCAAAGAGCTGTACATACCGGACAGCACAGAAAGGAAAGCCATTGAAAGTCCTGCTTACCGCAATCAATGCCCGATATATCCATACCTGTCCTGCCATTTACAGTCTGAAAGCCTTCGCCGACGCACATGCCAAAGACAGCAATGTCACCATTGTCACAGCTGAATATACCATTAACGACCGCTACAACGATATTCTGGACAGCATTCTTTCCTGCAAGGCGGATGTCATCGGTTTTTCCACCTATATCTGGAATACGGACCGCGTCCGAAGACTCCTTCGCGACATCCGGAAGGTTCTCGGCGATCAGGTCCGGCTCTGGGTCGGCGGTCCGGAACCGACCTATCATCCGGATCCCTTCCTGCTGGAGGATCAGGCCGATCTATGTATGCTGGGGGAGGGTGAGGAAACCTTTGCTGCACTGCTCAGCCGCGCAGGCTCTCCTTATGACCCGGGTATCCGGGGAATTGCGTACCGCCGGGACGGAAGGATAATCCAAACCACAATGGCAGAGCCGGTGGATCTCAATCAGATCCCTTTTCTCTACCAGGATCTGTCTGCATACCGTCACCGGATCGTGTATTATGAATCCAGCAGGGGCTGTCCCTTTTCCTGTGCCTACTGCCTTTCCGGGAAAGAACGAGGAATCCGTTTCCGGAATCCTGCACTGGTGGAGAAGGAGCTGCAGTTTTTTCTGGATCAGAAGGTACCGCAGGTAAAATTTATTGACCGGACCTTTAATGCCAACCCTGATCATGCTTTGCACATCTGGCGCTATCTGAAGGATCATGACAACGGAGTGACGAATTTTCACTTTGAAATCGAAGCGGAACGGATCACGACCGAAGAGCTTGACCTGCTCGTCTCCCTGCGGCCGGGACTGATTCAGATGGAAATCGGCGTCCAGTCCTCCAATCCCGTAACCCTCAGATCCGTCCACCGAAGCACAGATCTCGGCCGGATCTGTGCGGTCATGGCCGTTCTTACGCAAAGACAGAACATCAACCTTCATCTCGACCTGATCGCAGGGCTGCCGTTTGAGGATCTGAAAAGCTTCTCCGCATCCTTCCAGAGAGTTTATGACATGCATCCTCACCAGCTCCAGCTTGGCTTTCTCAAGCTTCTCAAGGGAACAGAGCTCTATGAGCGCAGGGAGGAATACGGACTTGTATGTTCCGAAGATGCCCCTTATGAAGTGCTGAAAACCCGATGGTTGTCATACGATGAAATCGCTCTTTTGCACCGGGTCAGTGACAGGGTAGAAGAATATGTGAATTCACAGGGCTTCCGTCGAAGTCTGCCTCTTGCCCTTGAGTGGTTTCCTGATGCCTTTTCCCTTTTTGTGTCTCTGGCCGGCTATTACCAGGAAATGGGCTATGACCTGAAGCCGCCTTCGGTTTTCCGGAGGTATGAGATTTTTTCTGATTTTCTGAGAAAAACGGCACTCGAAAGAGGAATGGCCTCTTCCCCACAGGTTTCGCTTGCCCTGGAAACCGTCAGATTTGACCAGTACCTGCACACTCACCCCAGCCGGCGCATGTCGGCAGAGGAGACTTTCCTCTTTGGGGAACGGCAGAAGCGCTTCCGGTTTGACTATCAGATGACTTCTCCTGTCAACGGAGAAGCCTCTTATACACTGCTATCCACGGTTTCGATGTAAATCAGCTGAAAAAAGCTCCAGGCGTCTGCCTGGAGCTTTTTTCTGTACAACCTGGTTTTCCGGAGAAGATGTTCAGATCCTGGCAACGCCGCTGTCCCTGGCTGCCTGGGCTACAGCCTGCGCCACTGCCGGACCTACCTTTGGGTCAAAAGCATAGGGTATGATATAATCGGCAGAAAGCTCTTCATCTGAAACCAGACCGGCCAGCGCCCTGGCTGCTGCCATCTTCATCTCCTCGTTGATATCCTTTGCCCTGACATCAAACGCGCCGCGGAAAATCCCCGGAAAAGCCAGTACGTTATTGATCTGGTTCGGGAAATCGCTTCTTCCGGTACAGATAACCGCTGCCCCGCCTTTCCTGGCCTCGTCCGGAAAGATTTCCGGTTCCGGATTGGCACAGGCAAATACAATGGCATCCGGATTCATCGTCTTTATCATCTCAGCCGTCACAGTACCAGGTCCGGACACTCCGATAAACACATCCGCGCCGGCCAGCATATCCGCCAGGGACCCCGCCCTTCTGCCGCGGTTCGTGACAAGAGCCATCTCTTCCTTTATCCAGTTCAGCCCTTCGCGGCCCTCATAGATCGCGCCTTTGCGGTCACACATGATCACATGCTCAAAGCCGGCGGCAAGAAGGAGTTTAACGATAGCTACAGCGGCAGCTCCGGCTCCGGAGGTCACGATCCTCACATCCTCTTTCTTTTTTCCGACAACCTTCAACGCGTTTGTAAGACCCGCAAGCGTGATGACAGCCGTCCCATGCTGGTCGTCATGGAATATCGGAATATCCGTACATTCCTTCAGCTTGCGCTCGATCTCAAAGCAGCGGGGCGCCGCGATATCCTCCAGGTTGATGCCGCCAAAGGATCCGGAAATCAGGGCAACCGTCCTGACAAATTCATCGACATCCCTGGTCCTGACACAGAGAGGAAACGCATCCACGTTGCCAAAGGCCTTGAACAGCACACACTTTCCTTCCATAACCGGCATTCCGGCTTCCGGCCCGATATCACCCAGCCCGAGAACCGCAGAGCCGTCCGTAATCACGGCACAAAGATTATGGCGTCGGGTCAGGTCATAAGATCTGTCAATGTTCTTCCGAATATCCAGGCAAGGCTGCGCCACACCGGGCGTATAGGCCAGAGAAAGATCCTCCTTTGTCCTGACCGGAACGCGGGAAACGACCTCGATCTTCCCCCTCCACTCATCGTGAAGCCTTAAGGATTCTTCTGCATAATTCATTGATATTCCTCCATTTTCTTCGCATTTATGACTCCAGTGCAAAAAGCCATGCTCCACTGCGAGCTTGCTCGCAAGTGGA
>CACZQU010000311.1 GCA_902783305.1 uncultured Lachnospiraceae bacterium
GATGTTATCAGGGTGCTTATGAAGCGGAAGAGGTGATATTTGAGACCAGAGAACTTCTATCCTCTTTCTTTGGAGGCGTGGATCCCGGACATGTGGTTTTTACCCTGAATATCACCTATGCCATGAATATGCTTCTGAAAGGTCTGCTCAGACATGGCGACCACGTCCTGGTCTCCTCTATGGAGCACAACGCAGTGATGCGGCCGATCGTACAGCTGGAAAAACAAGGAGTCTGTTTTGACCGGATCCCCTGTTTCTCCGACGGCCTGCCGGATCTTTCTTCTCTTCCGCGTCTTGTGCGCCCGGAGACAAAAGCACTGGTTTCCCTTCATGCCTCCAACGTAACCGGGATCGTGATGCCGGTACACGAGATGGGCAGGTTCTGCAGGGAACATAACCTGCTTTTTCTGCTGGATACGGCTCAGACCGCCGGAGTTCTTCCTGTAAATATGATGGAAGACAATATAGACGGACTGGCTTTTACCGGCCACAAGGGGCTTTTAGGACCTGGCGGCACCGGTGGTTTCCTGATTTCTGACCGGCTGGCAGACCAGCTTTCTCCTTTGCTGTCCGGCGGCACCGGATCCTTCTCCCACAGCGAGGAGGTTCCTGTTGTTCTGCCGGACCGGTTTGAACCGGGAACCTTAAACCTCCCTGGGCTTTATGGCCTTCATGCTGCACTTACCTGGATCCGGGAAACCGGACTTCATACGATTCGCCGGAAAGAAGAGTCTCTTTTTTCGCTTTTCCTGGACGGTCTGTACACCTGTCCGGGGATACATGTCATCGGGCATCCGGAGCATACCGGTAATCCATACGTCCCGGTTGTCTCTATCCAGATTCCGGGGATGGATACGGCAAAAGCAGCCGCTATTCTGGATGAGGAATATGGGATCGTCTGCCGGGTTGGCCTTCATTGTGCACCCGCTGCCCATAAAACACTGGGAACTTTTCCGGAGGGAACCTTGCGTTTTTCGCCGGGATATTTTCAGGAACCGGAAGAAATCACAGCATGTATTGATGCCGTACAGAAGCTGACATCGCGATGAATGGCAACGATGCAGGAATATTTCAGCATGTACATTTCCGCTTTTGAGGATCATCCTATGGAATTCAAACAACTGGAAGCTTTTGTCGCCGCGGCGGAAAGCCGCAGTTTTTCTCTGGCGGCAAGACGGCGATATCTCACTCAGCCTACGATCAGCAGCCATATCAGGGCACTGGAGGAGGAACTGGATTGTATTCTCTTTGTCCGGAGCAAGCGCTCGGTGATCCTGACGGAAAGCGGAGAACGCTTATTTCCCTTTGCAAAAAGGCTCCTGGATCTGAGGAATGAGGCCGTAAAAGAGGTGAAAACCCCAAAAAAGCACATGGTCTGTCTTGGCGCATCCACCATTCCCTCCGGATATCTTCTGCCGCGTCTCCTTTCAATGTTCAGGGAAAAAGAACCGGAGGTCTATTTTACCATCCATCAAAGCGACAGTGACCAGGTGGAGACCATGGTTCTGGACGGTATGGTGGAGATCGGGCTCATCGGAAAGAAAAGTGAAAAGGATAACCTGGAATGTATTCCTTTCTGCAGGGATACTCTTGTCCTGGCCATGCCGGCCACTGAGCATTACCTGAAAATGTCTGCTGCCCCAGCCTGTGAGCTTCTGTTATCGGAGCCTGTGATTCTGAGAGAAGAAGGCTCCGGAACCTTGAAAGCCATGAATACCTGGCTGGCCGAAAATCATCTGGATCCATCGTCATTCAATATCGTCGCCCGGAACAACGATCTGGAATTCATCAAAAGAATGATCGTGGATGGGCTGGGGATTTCCATAATGTCCGGATTGTCAGTAAAGGATCTGGCGGACTCCGGACGGCTTATTCTGCTTCCCCTTCCCGCCTCCACGAACCGGCAGTTTTATGTGCTCAGAAGAAAAGGCGGTGTTCTCCCGGAAGGAACGGATGTATTCTATCGTTTTCTTCTGGAAAAGGGAAAGGAGATCGTCAGATCAGGGATGTAGCACGCTGCAACCGCGGCTGTTTTTCGGTCCGGTTATGACGGAAAGCAGATCTTCATAAAAATACAAATATAAAAACACATCCTGGATAAAAATGGAGGTGACACAGAATGAGAACCATCATTTTCGGAGGAACTGTTGTTACGGAAAACGGAATGGCCGACAGGGATATCCTGATTGAGGACGGCAGGATCACTGATCTGCCGGAGCACATGGGAGCACAGAACAGATCCAGGGTCTGTGACAAGGAGATAGATGCCTCCGGCAGATATATTCTTCCCGGTGCGGTGGACATTCACACACATATGGATCTGGATGTCGGGATTGCCCGGGTGATCGATGATTTTTACGATGGTACGGTGGCGGCAGCCTGCGGAGGGACAACGACCATTGTAGATCACATGGCCTTTGGACCAAAGGGATGCAGTCCGTGGCATCAGGTCCGGGAATACCATCATCTGGCAGACGGAAATGCGGTTGTGGATTATGGATTCCATGGCGTTCTGGCACATGTCAATGAAGAGGTGCTGGATGATATGGCGCAGATTGCCCGGGAAGAGGGAATCACCAGCTTTAAGGTGTATATGACATATGACAGCAGGCTGGACGATCTGGATCTGATGAGGGTTCTGGACAGAGCAGCAAAGGAACGGATCCTGATCGCTTCGCATTGTGAAAACCATGGAATTGTCACCAATAACAGAGAAAAGTTTGTCCGGGAGGGAAAGACGCAGACAAAATGGCATCCGGTCAGCCGCCCCTGCGAGGCTGAAGCGGAAGCGGTCAACCGACTGCTTTATCTGGCGCAGGCAGCAGGAGAGGCACCGGTGTATATCGTACACCTGTCCACCCGGAAAGGACTGGAGGAGATCCGCAGAGCCAGATCCGCAGGCCAGAGGCATTTCGGTGTGGAAACCTGCCCACAATACCTGCTTTTGGACGAGAAGCTGTATGATGATCCCCGGGAGGGATTAAAGGCTGTCATGGCACCTCCTCTGCGAAAGCAGGAGGACCGGGATGCGCTGTGGAAGGCTCTGGCAGATGGTGAACTGGATACCGTTGCCACGGATCACTGCCCCTTTACCTTCGCAGAACAAAAGCAGCTCGGTGCCCTTGACTTCACCAAATGTCCCAGCGGCGCGCCAGGGGTGGAGGAACGCCTCATTCTTCTGTATTCGGAAGGCGTCGGTAAAGGGAGAATCACGCTGCCTCAGCTGGTCAGATATGCCTGTACGAATCCTGCCCGTATCTCAGGGCTGTATCCCCGCAAAGGGACCTTGGAAAAAGGGGCGGATGCCGATCTGGTCATCCTGGATCCCGGCAAAGAGTGGACACTGACGACCGGGCTGATGCACGGGGCTTCGGATTACACCTGCTACGAAGGGATGAAAGTGAAAGGAGCTGTCGAACGGGTTCTTCTCAGGGGGAAGACGATTGCAGCTGACGGTGCTTTTACCGGAAAAAGGGGGGATGGGCAATATCTTCATCGGGGAATCAGTTCGCTGGCATGAGAGAAGATCTGTACCCGCATCAGACAGGTCCCATAGAATCGTCTGAAGCCGCTTTGACCATCAAAAAACCAGTGAACATCGGCTGTATCCTCATGGCCTCCGGACTGTCTGTGCGATATGGAAAGAACAAGCTGATGGAAAAACTGGGAGGACGGGAGATTATCCTGCATACGGCACAGAATCTGAAGGAAGCAGGTCTGACCCCGCTGGCGGTAACCAGGAGCAGGGAAGTAAAGGCTCTGTTGAACCGGGAGGGCTTTATCTGTATTCTCCATGAAGGAGCCAGGAAGAGTGACACGATCCATGTAGGGATCACCAATGCAGATCCGCAGGCACAGGGATATCTGTTTATGCCTGGAGACCAGCCTCTTGTCCTGCCTTCTTCCATACAAAACCTGATAAAGCAGTTCTGCCTCCGCCCTTCACGTGCTGTAAGGCTGGGGTTTGGAAATACTGCCGGCAGTCCTGTCCTGTTTCCTGCTTCCTTACGGGAAGCCTTGCTGGCTTATACCGGCGAGAGGGGAGGAATGGAGGTATTGCAGAAGAAGCAGATGCCATGCGATCTTGTGCAGGCTGCCTTTGACTGGGAATTATGGGATGTGGATACTCCGGAGAAAATGAAGCAGGTAAGAGGGGGATATCTCTTAAGGCTTCAACGCAGGGATAGTGAAGGAGCTGCGGACCGGAACGGATTCCTTTATCCGGGCATCGATGATTGACGGCGCTGAGTGCCGGTGGCACTCGTTTAGCGCCGACCGAGTCGGAAGACGAGACCAACGC
>CACZQU010000312.1 GCA_902783305.1 uncultured Lachnospiraceae bacterium
GATTTTTATTTATGCCGATGTGGCTCAATTGGCAGAGCAGCTGATTTGTAATCAGCAGGTTATCGGTTCGAGTCCGATCATCGGCTTTATGGACCTTTAGCTCAGTTGGTTAGAGCGCCGCCCTGTCACGGCGGAGGTCGTGAGTTCGAGTCTCATCTGGGTCGCCTTAAAAGGTCTGGCTGTTATGCCAGACTTTTTTTTATGCTTTCCTTTTCGTAGCTGACAATAACTCCTTTTTTTCGACAAACTCTCGGATTGACGCCGGACTTGTCAGACGGTATAATCAAGTCATCTCAAATTTCTTACGTTCTTTCTTTTCCAACGCGGAGTTTCTTTTCTCCCCGTGTTGCTGTTCACCGCGTTTTCAGGTGAGAATGATTCTCGTCACACATATCTTCCAGAGATTTTTCCTCATCTGATTTCATCCTGTAAAGCAGGAACCTCCTCCCAACCTGAGGAAATCTGCCGTGACAGCGGTGGCTAAGCCGCCTGCGGCAGGCTTCCGCAGACCCTGGAGGCGTCTGTGTCCAGTAATCTCCCCGGAGGTATCCTTCATGGCAGACAGCCAGTTTTCCACTATACGACGCAAGCTTATGGGCATGCTTGACATCACCAGGGAATTATCTGACCAGGAAATTCTTGATGCGATTGATGAGCTCGTCCAGAGCGAGAATTGCGGCCAATACCGGTTTGTAAGGGAAAAAATCCGCCTTCGCCAGGATCTGTTTCATTCTGTGCGAAAGCTTGATGTACTACAGGAACTGATTGACGACAATACGGTCACGGAGATCATGGTCAACGGGCCGGATTCCATTTTTTTTGAAAAGGACGGGAAGCTCGTTCAGTGGAATAAAACTTTTTCCTCCAGGGAAAAGCTGGAGGATGTCATTCAACAGATTGTCGGCCGGTGCAACAGGATTGTCAACGAATCCCAGCCCATCGTCGATGCCCGGCTTCAAAACGGAGCCAGGGTCAATGTGGTGATTGCGCCTGTCGCTCTGAACGGACCCATCCTCACGATCCGGCGCTTCCCGGACCATCCCATCACCATGGATAAGCTGATCAGCATCGGCAGCCTGACCACGGATTGCGCCGCATTTCTGGAAAAGCTGGTAAAAGCCAGGTATTCCATCGTGATCGGCGGCGGAACCGGTTCGGGAAAAACCACCTTTCTCGGTGCACTTGCCCAGTATATCCCGGCGGATGAGAGAATTATCACCATTGAAGACAACGCTGAGCTGCGATTGGAGGACATTCCGAACCTGGTCCGGCTGGAAGCGAAAATGGCTAACAGCAGCGGCTCTTCTTCCATTACGATCCGGGATCTGATCAAGTCCGCTCTTCGTATGCGCCCGGATCGGATCATTGTCGGGGAATGCCGTGGAGGGGAAGCGGTAGACATGCTTCAGGCATTGAATACCGGGCATGAGGGATCATTGTCGACGGCGCATGCCAACAGCAGTGAGGACATGCTCTCCCGCCTTGAAACCATGATACTTATGGGGATTGAGCTTCCGCTTGAGGCTATCCGGAGACAGATCGCTTCCGGAGTGGATATTCTGATTCATCTTGGACGCATGCGGGACAAATCCCGTAAGGTTATGGAAATCTGTGAGGTAAGCGGTTATGAAGGAGGTGAAGTCCGCATTCGTCCGGTATATCAGCTGGAGGATGACGGTCTTATCCGGAAAAACGATCTGCTCCACACGGAAAAACTGCATCGGGCAGGGATGCTGTGAAACAGGAAAGGAGAATTTCTGATTGGTCCGAAAGAAAATACCAGCTGTTATACGATCATCTTCGGAGAGGAAACCCCAGGGGAAGCCCGAACGTTTTCAACCGGATACCGGGAGAAAACCCTTCCGGGCTCCGGGCTCTGTTTCAGATACCAGTACCAAGATCGATTATTCCGTCTATTCTTTTTCCCATTCTCAAAAGATAAAGATTCTTCTCTCAGGCGCAGCCGGCTGTGCCTTCATTGATTTCCTTTTCTATCAGAATCCCTGGCTGATGATCCTGGCGATTCCTCTTGATTTCCTTCTCTTCCGATGGCAGAAAACATACAGGATAAAGACCAGGAGAGTCCGGATAAACCGGCAGTTCCGGGATGCGCTCAACTCGCTGAATGTCGCTGTCCAGGCAGGCTATTCCGTCGAAAACGCGGTTTCTGCCTGTACCAGAGATCTCAGTCAGCTCTACCCGAATGGTGCGGAAATCCTTGATGAATTCCGTTATATCGAAAATCAGCTTTACGTCAGTGTCCCCATAGAAGAGCTCCTGCTTGATCTGGGGGAGAGAACCGGTGTAGAGGACATTGAGAATTTTGCTGCCATTTTTCAGTGCGCAAAAAGAACGGGTGGGGATATGAGCAGCATTATCCAGAAAACCACAAGAATGCTGGGGGACAAAATTGATGTGCGGGGGGAAATCGACGCCACATTGGCGGCAAAAAAGAATGAGCAGAATATCATGAGCCTTATGCCGGCCGGGATCATTCTGTATCTTCGACTGACCTCTCCAGGCTTTCTGGACGTTTTGTATGGAAATACCCTTGGTGTGGCGGTCATGAGTCTTTGCCTCGTCATCTATGGCGCCGCATTCTGGCTGGGAACAAGGATCACACAGATAGAGGTATAGCCATGTTGATTCATATCGTCATATTTCTGGTTCTGCTGGCTGTTTTCGCCGGGTGGAAAATCGGCTGGATTTCCGGTGCCGGAGAGGAAGAGACAAGCTCTTTCAGGCTGTTCTTTCTTCTGGCTGCCGCCGGTAATCTGCTGGGACTGGTTCTCACCCTGCAGAGTATGGATCTTACCATCCCGGAGGATTACCGCCTGCAGAGGGAGGAGGACGCTTACGATGAAAGCTTTGTCGTCGCTTTGGACAATGCAGGGGAACAGAGCATCACCATAGAAGTCCCACAGCTTCCGGGTCAGCCGGCTTCCTCAGATGGACAAGGAGAGAAAAATGAAGAAAATGAACGCAGACAGCAGATTCAGGAATTGCTGGAGCAGTACAATGCCGAAAAAGGAGACGAGGAATACTATTATCTTCCCACGCAATGGGAGGGACACCGCTTTACCTGGAAAAGGCCGAAGGATAACTCCGGTGCACTTATCGCCTCACTCTTCCTGGTGGCTGCGGCCGCCGCGCTGGTGCTGAAAGGCAGGGAAAAGCAGACCTTGCTCCTTAAGCGTCAGGAGGAGCTGCTGATGGATTATCCGAATCTGGTCATGAAATTTACCCTCCTTCTGGCAGCCGGAATGACGATACGCTCTGCTTTCTCCAAAATTGCTTCTGATTATCTCAGAAAGCAGCCTGTGAAAAAAAGAGCAGCGTATGAAGCCGTCGTGACGGCCTGCCGTGAGATGGAAAGCGGCGTCAGCGAGGCGGATGTCTACTATCGGTTCGGAGAGCGCTGCGGACAGATCCGGTACAAAACCTTTGCCACTCTTCTCCTGCAGAATCTCCAGAAGGGAAGCCGTCAGCTGATCCAGCTTCTGGAACGGGAATCCTCTGAGGCCTGGGATGAACGCAAGAGGAAAGCACGTGTTCTGGGGGAAACGGCTTCTACAAAACTGCTTTTTCCCATGCTTCTTATGCTTGGCGTTGTCATGGTGATCATTCTGGTACCGGCCGCCTTGAGCTTTTACGGGGCATAGAAAGAGCATAGGTATCATTTGGATACAGGAAAACAGGGCGCCGGGCCAGTTATGCGGCGGACCGGGCGGGGCGCAGCGGATCCGTTGGCAGGCGCCGGAGAGGAGGTGAAACATATGCAGGAAGCCCGTACACTCCTGACTGCGTTCGCAGCGGAGGAAGATGCGGTAGGAACGGTGGAAATCATACTGATTCTTGTCGTTCTTATCAGTCTTGTCGTTCTTTTCAGAGACCAGCTCACGAGTATCGTCAATAAAATTCTCAAAAAAGTATCCACCAACAGCAACGCCGTATAACGAACCGGCGAATGCTTCAGCCTGAAGGAGGCTACCGTCATGTCCACATTTATACAAGGAATCCGGCTTTGCGGACACCGGCACCAAAGCGCTAAGCGGTACCTGGAGGCAGCACAGGCCAAAAGCCATTGCGTCATCCGGCACTATCCCCAAAACTGCTGTGACCGCTGTCATACCCTTAGCCGATACCGGGGAACCTGCCATGAGGGAAGTGTCACGGTATACATGGCGTTGATTCTGTGCCTGATGTTCTCCTTGCTCTCTGCCGGGATCCAGTCCGTCCGCTACGCTGCCGCGAGGACTCAGATTCTGCATGGTGTGGACATCGGACTATACTCCCTCTTTGCCCAGTATGACCGGACATTGCTGGACCGGTTCGACCTGTTTGCCATAGATGCTTCCGGCGCTGACGGGTCATTGGATCTTGGATTTCTATATGATGAATTCAACTCATATATGCGCCCCATCCTTCACCAGAACCATCAGCGCCTTTTGCTGCTGCAGTCCGGGCTGAGCGGATACAGCCTCCTGACGGATGACAACGGAGCAGTTTTCTACCGTCAGGCGGTACAGTATATGAGGCAGACGGCCGCAGCTCAGTTCATTGCCCAGATTCAGGAAAGAAACGAAAGGGTAAGCAGCTCCTTGCGGGAAGCGCAGGAAGCCGGGGCAAGAGTAGAGGATCCCGGCACCATGGCAAATTACAGTGAGGCGATGGAAGACGCAGCCCGCCGCAGTGAAGAAGAGCTGGAGCGGCAGCGGGAGGAAGCAGCAGCTGCCGGCGGAGACGGGATGTTTACCGGGGACGGAGGCGCAATTCCGGATCCTTCAGAGGACTCCGGGACAGTGAACCCGATCCCGCTGATCCAGCGCGTCATGAATATGGGGATCCTGCCTTTGGTATTTCCTCCGACAAAGGCGCTGTCCGGCGAATACATTTCAACCGGCAGTCTGCCTTCCCGCCGTATCCTTGCGGGAGGAGCCGGAATGGAAGGGGTTTATCCGCGGGAAAGCGGGATTTTTTCTGATCCTTTGTTTCAGGAATATGTCGTATCCAAGCTCGGACACTTTATGCGCCCGGCGGATCAGGGATTACAGTATCAGCTGGAATACGTCCTGTGCCGGAAGGATTCCGACCAGGAGAATCTGGAATCTGTCGCGAGGCGGCTGCTGCTTATCCGGGAAGGGGTCAACGCAGCTGCGATCACCGCTGATCCGATGAAGATGAACCAGGCGATTTCCCTCAGCTGCGTCATTGCTGCCGGGTTTCACTGTTCGCCGGCACCGGCGGTGATCCTGGCTGCTCTTGTGGTCTGCTGGGCCTTTGCGGAGAGCGTTCTGGATGTGCGTACCTTACTCGAAGGAGGAAAGGTGCCGCTCATCAAGACAGCGGATCAGTGGCAGCTTTCACTGGAAAACCTTCCGGATCTTCTTTCCAGGCTGGATTCAGACAGAAGGAGTGATCCGGGAGGAATATCCTACACGGATTATCTTCAGGGACTGTTGTTTATGGAAAACCGTCACTTCAAAATCATGGGGACGCTGGATATGATCGAGCAGACCATGCAGAAATCCATGGGTTGGGAAGGATTCCGGATCGATCACTGTGTCGCAGGGGCTGGTGGAAGTGTCGATATCCTCGCCAATGAGAGATGGTATCTGACGGCGGAGAGAACCTTTTGTTATGACTGATCAGGCGGCATTGCGCCTTTTCCCCAAAGGGTCAGGGCGGGAGAAGGGAAAGGAAAGAAGGTGTCTGTGGATGTTTTTCCGGGATAGCCAAGGCCATGATGGAACCGGGCAGCAGAATATTACTCCAGAAAAAATAAATGAAAGGAATCGCAAGCGCTCTCACATTCCTGCATCATGCTCCTTCTGTCTGCCGGTATTTCCGGTTTATCGCTCCTGCCGGGAAAAAGATCCCGGGAAAGCATCCACAGGCATCTTCCGTTCCGGACATCCTGCTTTTTCGGAAAGGAAACGATGCAGAAAAGCCTCTCTGACGCTGGAGAGTGCTCTTGTCCTGCCCTTGTTTCTCTTCTGTATGATCTCCCTGATTTCGGTAATGGATCTGTACCGTGTGGAGACCATTCATCTGTCCAGGCTGTGCGCGGCCGCAAAAGCCGCTGCCGCTTTTACCTATAATCCTGCCGGAGACGGAATAGAAGATATCACTCTTCCGGATGTCTATGTCTTTCGAACCATTCAGGGGCTGCTTCCCTCTGCCCCGATTCCCTGCATAAATACCGTAACCGTGCGGAGCTGGAACGGAAGAGTGCACAGCGTGAGCAGCGGCGAATCCGCTTCCGGAAGGATGGTTTATGTGAC
>CACZQU010000313.1 GCA_902783305.1 uncultured Lachnospiraceae bacterium
ATGGAGCCTGCCGCCAGTTCCCGGTCCAGCACCATATGATAGTCAATGCCCGGATTGACTGTAAGTGTATAGATCATGTTTTCTTTCCTCCCCTGTCCTTCTGCCCCGAAGGTGCGTCATCCCGAATTGAATTCCCCCTGTCAGCCGTTCCCTGAAAGCTTCCCATATTCAAGAAACCGCCCCTTCATGACTCTCCCGGATCCGCTGACGCGGCTTTGGGTGTGTTTGTCATCAAGGAGCGGTTCTTTCAGCGAAAGCTGATTCCGTCTGTCGGATTACCAGACGACATTGTACATATCGCCGTTTTCATCCATAAAAGTGCCATCGTTCTGATTGTAGTATTCCAGACCATCATCGCCATAGTATGCGCCGCCGCTGAAGGTCACAGTGACCGGCCTGCCGGAGCCCTGAGACTCAAGGCCGTAAATCTGCGCCTCTTCCTGGTTCGATCTGTTTTCGTCGAAGGCATCATAATCCATGTCTTCTTCATCGTACTCATTCCAGTAATCAGGATTTCCACTCCAGTATCCACCGTTGTTCGGCTCATAGACCAGGGAGCCGGCCATCGGAAGATACTCGTTTCCGTGGGTATCCGTCCAGGTATCGGTTGCCGGATCATAGAAGATCGTCATATAGCTTCCATCCTCGCGGTAGACCGTCATGGATCTTGTTTCTTCTGTTTCATAACCATCCGCGTCCTGGTTGATGGATTCCGCGAATCGGTCATAGTCCATATCATCCGCGTCGTAAGTGTTCCAGTAGGATGGATCTGCATCCCAGTAGGTGTCGGTATCCGGCTGATAGACAAGCGCTCCGGCCATCGGAAGATAAACCAGGCCATTGCCGTCCACCCAGGAAGCGGTCTCTTCATCAAAATAAATCGTGACGGCACTTCCGTCTTCCATGTAGACAGTCTGCTGCTGACGGCCTTCATAAGACTGGCCGGCGTCGGACTGCTGATCATTTTCTGACTCTTCCTTTTCCGGCTGAGCGGGTGCCTGAGTAGGCTGGGCTTCTTTCTGAGGCTCTTTGGACGCTTCTTTGACCGGCTGGGCCTCTGTCTTCTTCGGAGCCTCAGGAGCGGCCTGGGCGTTTACATTGCCCAGAGTTTCCTGGAAGAATCTGCCCGTCGCGTTGACCGCGTCGAGGAGAGAATGATGGTCTTCTTCGCTGAACACATTGAAGGTATGATCCATTCCCTCGATAAAATAGGTTCCGGATTTCGGATTGACGCTCGCGGCGGCAATTTTATTGCTCCATTCCGGATTGACGGTATCATCCTTGTCTCCGGCGATGGCAAGGACAGGGCCGGTATATCCCTTGGAAAACTCATCAAGGACATTCGTATTTGCCACATCATTGCACCACTTCAGGCTGACATTGAGAGGATCTCTCCAGTCAAACTTCATGACGAAGTATCCGTTTTCCTTCGCTTCGTCGTACATCTCCTGGGTAAAGAAGTCCCCATCCATCAGATCCGGCGCGCCGGCCCATGTTACCAGGGACTTGAAGGTCTGCGGTTCCCATGCGCAGGCAAGAAGAGCGTCGGTGCCGCCCTGGCTCCATCCCATCACGCCGATGGCCGAGGAATCGATCTTTTCCAGACCGGCGATATAATCGGCCGCTGTTTTGGCATCTGCCACGGCTGAATGGAAATTGTACTGCATATAATCTGCTTTGCTTTCTCCGTTCCCCGGGAAATCGATCCGGATGGTGGCAATTCCATATTTCGAAGCAAGGATCGGAGCGGCAATTTTGTAGCCGTCTCCGGCCTCATCGCGGGTAGAGCCGGTTCCATGCAGCATCACGACTGCCGGAAACTTTCCTTCTCCCGTAGGAATGCAGACCGTAGCGGGAATATCATAATTTTCTCCCTTCACCTGGACAACCTCTTCCTTGTAGCCGGCATCCTCAGCGTGAACGCCGCATACCGCAAGAAGAAGCATGGACAGACAAAGCGTAACAACAAGCCACTTTTTCATCATCTTTCTCCTTTCCATAAAAAGTGTACCCTGTCTTTGCCTGTAAAAACGGTACTGAATAGCTGCGTCTTTACAGTTTTTCCTGTGTAAAAGCAGTAAACGGCTCTTTGCTTTTACCATGATCTCCGGTAAAGGTGTTTAGCGGAGAATGTATAATTACCGGAAATCCTGCGCCGTCCGGTCATTATTTTCTGAACGGAATGTTACCATTTCAATTGTCACAAAAGCGTCATTCCGTTTCCGTCATGTATTCGTCGAGAAGATAGCTGCGCAGCGCGTTGTAGTGTCCGGGATCCTTACAGCCTACGGGCACTCCGTCAATCATGCCGGCATGGCGGCACAGGCTGCTGGAATTCGTCACCAGCACTTCATCGGCCGCAAAAAGCTCTTCCTTTGTAAACGGGGTCTCATCCACCCCTATGCCCAGCGCCCGGCAGGCCGCCAGAAGATGGGCTCTCGCGATCCCCGGAAGAATCAGATTGTCTGTGGGAGCGGTTTTCAGTATCCCGTCCTTCAGGATGTGTACATTGCTGTGCGCGCATTCCGTCACCCGGTTTCCCGGACGGATAAATACGGCCTCCTGGCATCCGGCCCTTTTCGCGGCCTCTGCTGCCATGACATTGGGAAGGAGGTTCAGCGTCTTGATATTGCAGTGGAAATACCGGGTGTCTTCGGTCGTGATCATCCGGATCGGTTCTGATCCGTCCACCACATCCTCCGGGACCATGGTCACCCAGAGATTGACCGGGGAATCCGGAAATACATGCTCTCTCATCGCCGTCCCTCTGGTGGCCTGATAATAGATAAAGAGGTTTCCGGTATCCAGCTTGTGCACCAGGGAATTCAGGAGCTCCTTCATCTCATCCTTGGTCAGCGGAAGCTTAATGTCCAGCAGAGACGCGCTCGAATAGAACCGGTTGATGTGCTCATCCAGGGCAAAGATATGATAGTTCCTGCAAAGCTCCGCATCGTAGACGCCATCCCCGAAATAGCAGGATCTGTCATTCATGGGGACGGTCATTTCTTCTATTTCACCGCATCGGCCGTTATAGTATCCCAGCGTCTTCATCTTTTCTGTCTCCTCATCTATATCCACAGCTTCATCTCAGGCGGAATCCGTACTTCCGCCATTTCATCAGGTATTTATACTCACGGGAACAAACTGAAGACTGCCGTGCAGAATGACCCCTGCGGATTGTTCCTCGCGGTATATGCAGAAATACGATAATATCCGATCCGGATATTAAGGATTTCCCATTTAGAATTTTCTTTCCAGCCGGGGAATTATACCACATTTCCATTCTCCGATTGTAAAACAGCCGTTTTGCATAGAGACTTTTTCGGCAGCATCCGGATCCATCGGAGCAGTTTTTTATTTTTTGCTCTGGTTTTTTTAATCCGGTTTTAATCTTCCCTAAAAGACCTTCTCATTTTCGTGTAGTATGATATCCCCATCAAAAGGAAAACACAAAGCAAATACAGAAAGGATGGTCACGATCATGGATATTATGGAAAAAGTGGAACAGCTCAGAGCAAGGGCAAACATCTCCTACGAGGAGGCCAAAGCGGTGCTTGACGAGACCGGAGGGGATCTTCTCGACGCGGCGATTCTGCTGGAAAAGCGCGGAAAGATCAAAAAGCCGGAAACGGAATTAACCGCCTGGGACGAGAAATCTGCCGGGGAGGAGAAAACAGCCTCCCAGGACAGCTTCACCAAAGAAACCGGTTATGCCAAGGAAGAAAGCAAAAAGGTAAAAAATACGTTTCGGAAAATCATCAATGTGCTGAAGAACAATTCCTTCAATATTTCCCGTAAAGGAGAGGATCTTTTCGTGATGCCGGCCTGGGCTTTTGTGCTGATCCTCGTGTTCTTCTGGCACACGGTTCTCCCGGTAATGATCATCGCGCTGTTTTTCGATGTGCGGTATGCCTTCACCGGCAAGGATGACCTGTCCGAAGCCAACAGATTCATGGACAAGGTCGGAAGCATGGCCGACGAAATGAGCAGCGAATTTAAATAATGCCCGGTATACTTTAAAGCGGGGTCAGCCATCAGATCGGCTGGCATACTCCAATGCGGAGCCAGTCATCTGAATGCCCGGCATACTCTGAAGCGGATCCCGTCATCAAAATGCCCGGCACGCTCCAAAGCGGGGTCAGCCATCAGAATGGCTGGCCCCGCTTTTTAGGGTTTCCATGCTATATAGACGGGCAGCGCCCGTTCTGCTTCCGACTGAGGGAGCAGGTTTTCCAGAGATCCTTAGGAGCTGTGCATAAATAACCTGCACAGATGACGTAGGATAAATTCGTCCAGGCAAGGCGGAGGAA
>CACZQU010000314.1 GCA_902783305.1 uncultured Lachnospiraceae bacterium
ATGCCCGCATCGACTCATTCCTCCGCCTTGCCTGGACGAATTTATCCTACGTCATCTGTGCAGGTTATTTATGCACAGCTCCTTATCTATCGTAACAAAACATGATCACAGGAAAACACACGGAGGACAATACAGATGAAAAAATGGACGAGAGCCTGGTATCAGCCCAATCTGCCCTTGAGGGAAAGAGAATATGTGACCGCATGCGAAGAGCATATTCGTCTTTCCGCTGAAGCGGCCGGAGAAGGTATGGTACTGCTGAAGAATGATGACGGAATACTGCCGTTAAAGACCGGGGCAAAGGTTGCCCTGTTTGGAAAGGGAAGCTTTGACTATGTCAAAGGCGGCGGAGGCTCAGGAGATGTTTTTACCCTTTATGAGAGAAATCTTCCGGACGGCTTGACGATGGAAGGCGCTCAGGTCTTCGCGCCGCTGTCTGATTATTATAAGACTTATGTGGAGGGATGCTATGCGGAGGGAAATGTTCCGGGCATGATTGCTGAGCCGGATCTTCCCGGGGAGCTGGTGAAAAAAGCGTCAGAATTTACCGATACAGCGCTCGTCGTGATCAGCCGTTTTTCCGGAGAGGGATGGGACCGCACAGGAGTTGCGCTTCAGACCAAGGATAATCCCTTTACCGAGGAGGACAGCCTTTCCGCCCGCGCGGGGAAGATTTTTCCGGATGGGGATTTTTACCTTACCAGCCAGGAAAAAGACATGATCGGCGCGGTGAAAGACCGTTTTGCGAGGGTTGTCGTTGTCCTGAATACCGGTGGTATGATGGAGACGGACTGGATAAAAGCGGATCCCGGAATCCAGGCCGCGCTTCTGGCATGGCAGGGGGGAATGGAGGGAGGCCTGGCAGCTGCCCGGATCCTCATGGGAAAGACCTGCCCCTCCGGAAGGCTTCCGGATACGTTTGCCCGCAGTCTGGAGGATTATCCTTCCACGCAGACCTTTACCCAGTCCTCGACATATGTCAGATATACAGAGGATATTTATGTAGGCTACCGGTACTTTGAAACCATCCCCGGAGCCTTGGATAAGGTGGTCTATCCCTTTGGATATGGATTATCCTATACCACTTTTGACCGTCAGATCCTGAGTGCCTCCAGGAACGGGGCAGATGTGGTCATCCGTGTAAAGGTGACCAATACCGGCGAGGCATCTGGCAAGGAGGTCGTGCAGCTGTACTACAGCGCTCCTTCGGGAAAACTGGGAAAACCGGCCAGAGAGCTGGGCGCTTTTGCGAAGACAAGGGTTCTGGCTCCGGGAGAGAGCGAAGAAATCACGCTGACGGTGACAAAGTATCAGCTTTCCTCCTATGACGATCTGGGAAAGGTGCAGAAGTCGGCTTATGTGCTGGAGAAAGGAAGCTACGGCTTTTTGCTGGGCGGATCGGTCAGGGATGCCGTGCCCATGGAATTCACATGGGAGCAGGAAGAGGATGAGACGGTGCAGCAGCTTGAGGCCAGGATGGTTCCCTCTGGTCTGGAAAAAAGGCTTTGCGCCGACGGAAGCTATGAGGCTTTACCGGAAGGAAACAAAGCGCTCCAGGAAAGCGTACCGGCAGGGCTTCCTGAGGTTGACATGAATGCGGCGTTTCCCGCTGTGCGCGGTCACGGAAGGGACTATCTGCTGCATCCGATGACGGAGGGCAAGCCGTCTCTGCTGGATGTGGCGGAAGGGAGAAAGACACTTGATGAGCTTTTGAGCGCTCTCAGTGACGATGATCTCATCTGGCTTACCGGCGGCAGGGAGAATAAAGGGGTGGCCAATACCTGCGGCTTTGGAGGTCTGCCGGAATATGGCATTCCTGCAGTGATGACGGCGGACGGACCTGCCGGGATCCGCCTGAAGCCTGAGTGCGGAGTGCACACTACGGCATGGCCCTGTGAAACCCTCCTGGCTTCTACCTGGAATACAGAACTGGTCGGCCAGGTAGGAAAAGCTGCCGGAGAGGAGCTGAAGGAAAACAATCTTCAGGTCTGGCTGGCACCGGCCGTCAATATTCACCGCAATCCTCTGTGCGGAAGGAATTTTGAGTATCTGTCAGAGGATCCTTATCTGGCAGGTAAGATCGGTGCTGCTCATGTCCGGGGAATCCAGGAAAACAAGGTGGCATGCTCCGTCAAACATTTTGCCTGCAACAACAAAGAGACGAACCGGAGAAACAGCAATTCCATGGTATCAGAGCGCGCGCTTCGGGAGATCTATCTCAAAGCCTTTGAGATTATTGTCAAAGAAGCGGATCCCTGGACGATGATGACCTCCTATAATCTGGTCAACGGACAGCGTTCTTCTGAGAGCAGGGAGCTCCTGACGGATATCCTCCGCGGAGAATGGGGCTTTCAGGGAATGTTGACGACGGACTGGTGGAATCTGGGAGATCAGTACAAGGAGATTCTGGCCGGAAATGATGTCAAGATGGCGACCGGACACGATGAAAGGGTGAAAGCCGCCCTGGAAGCCGGCGCAATCGGCAGAAAGGATCTGGAGAGCTGCGCAGGAAGGATTCTGGAGATGATTCTGAAGCTCGACTGATATGGATTCACATTGCCGGCACGGGGATTCATTCGATCCTGAGCAGGCATTCATCAAAAATGACACAGACCGGAAAGGCCGCACGAAATGAGCAAGCTTATTTCGTGCGGCCTTTCTTATTATTTTGTCTTAAGTATTCATGTTGGTTGCTTCGCCTGTTGTTTCCGGCTTACAGACACCAGTCTGACGTTCTGAAGAAACTGCTCATGCGTCCTGCCGGTCTGCGATTCTTCCTGGCGGTATCCTGGCCGGCTGCCGATGTCAGCGTTTAAACAGAACCAGGCCGCTGTTTGACGGAAATCGCATGACATGCTGTTCATTTTCTGCACTGAAATAGGTTTTGGAGAGAGTACTTGCTTTAAAGTATGTATAGACAAAAGCCTCCTCCAGGGTGAGACGGTTGTTGCCGTTGGTATCCGCGGGCATGGAACCGCCGTATTCGAGAGATCCGTAGTCGAATCCCGCTCCGTTTGCGATTCCGCAGGTAAATGCTCCTCCCTTGACCGTGTTCCCGGAGGCGGTTTTCACCGGAACTTCGAAAGATTTCTCCCAGGTGCTGGCAGCGGTGATGACAAAAAATTTGCCTTTATTGATCAGCTCCCCATATTTGGAAACCGCTGAATCAGACCGGGTGGAGAACGCCTGTACCGCCTTTTGATTAAAGGCTCTGGGATGAAATGATTCTGTAAAGGAGGCAGAGCCTTTGCCGTTTTTCACCGAGACGCTCGAAATGCCTGCGCCGCTTCCACAGCAGTCCAGGAGGACGACGATCCTTCCGGGAATACGATTCAGAGCATCGGCAAGCTCCTGAAGGGTCAACGTCTCAACAATATTCTTATTGGGAACGGCCAGAGCACCGTTTGATGTGGGATCGGAAACATCACTGGTCACGCCGTGACCGGTATAGTAAAACAGGCTGGTATCGTTGTTGTCAGCATTGGCAAAGGCCGTGGGAATGGCATTGAGAATGTCAGCTTTACTCTTGTTTTCAAGAGTTTTTACCGAGTATTTCGATCCCTTCAGTAAAGCCTGCATCACCTTGACATCGTTTGGCGCTCCGGTAAGATTGTCCTCAGACTTCGGATAGATATATTCCCCGACGACCAGCGCACGGTAGACGGTAGAACCGGCCGAAGTCGTACCGGCAGCATGGCGGATGGACTTTCCGGCGGAAGTGACGCTGCTGTAGCTGGTCAGGTTGTTGTGCCTCTTATATGCTTTTACGGTATAGGTATAGGTTTTGCCTGATTCCACGCTGGCGTCTGTATAGGACAAGACAGAATCCCCTGCGACAGTGGTAAGACGGGAATAACTTTTGTCTCCCGAGAGCTTTCGGTAAAGAATATAGCCGGAAGCCTTGACGGATTGGCTCCACTGCAAAGTGACGCCCTTTGCGGTATCGGTGAGCTTGGTGATTTCCGGTTTGGCAAGAAAGCAGATGGGAACCCCGTAGGAATCATATTCGCTGTACAGGATATTTTTTCCACTGCCCTGGTAGGCCTTCACGGAATAAAAATATTCAACGCCGGGAACAGCGGTCTTGTCCAGATAAGAAACGGTTTTTGCGTCTTTTATCTGTTTGATGGTCTGAAAAGAAGTGTCTTCACGCAGAGCCCGGAAAATAATGTAGCCATCCGCACCTGAAGATGGGTTCCAGGTGAGCTTTACGGCTCCGGTAACGTTCTTGGCCTGGATATTCCATGGCGGAGAGGGTGCTTTGGCCGTACTTGCCATGACCGGTGTACAGGCAAAGGCAAGAAGCAGACAGATCAACAGGCAAAGTGACGGGTGTTTCAATCTGGTCTTCATGGTAAGCCCTCCTTGGCATTTTCCTGAATTTTATCTTGTTATTCCGATGCGTGTCAAGAATTTATTAAGGCAAAATTCAACCTTTTTCTTCATATTACTAGTCAGGTTACGGATTTCTCCCGGAAAAGAAGGATATCGTCATAGGCTTGACAAGAAATTGAAATTGATCTATAATCACGGCGTAACAAAACGTAATAAAATTGTAATATTTACACTTGAGACTGCATTTTCTCCTTTATACCGGCCTCGTCTGGTCCTGCGGGAGAGCGGTCAGGAAAGGATATATCGATGAAAAAAACAAACCACGTTGTTCGTGTTTTAGCTAGTATTGCTTCTTTTATTATTTTCAGTGTTTCTGCCCAGGCTTCCACCGGTTATGTCATTATCGAGGAGCTGAATGTGAGAAGCGAACCTTCGACGGATGCCGAAGTGGTGGATAAGCTTCACGCAGGAGATGAAGTCATGATTACCTACGGCTCCGATGACGGATGGACAGAGATCTATTACGGCGGGGATTGCTGCTATGTCAGCAGTGAGTTCATCAGCCTGGATTCATCTTCCGTCATGCGGGAGAAGAGCGGTGATGATGAATATGACGAGTATGATGAATATGACGAATATGATGAGTATGACGAATACGACGAATATCGTGAGTCCGATGCAGACAGGGACAGATATGACGACGATGAAGATGAAGACAGATCCGGGGATTCGAATCGCTCTGAGGAAGAGTACTTTACGGACGGAGAGGAAACAGAGTCAGCCCAGGCTTCGGATAATCTTCAGTATCTGGGAGAATTTACCCTGACGGCGTACTGTAACTGCGCGGCGTGCTGCGGTACTGCGGGAAATATGACGGCAAGCGGTACATGGCCTGTTCAGGGAGTGACCGTGGCAATGGGCGGTGTGGATTTTGGCACACAGCTGATGATTAACGGAACGGTTTATACTGTTGAGGACCGTGGAACGCCATACGGACATGTGGATATTTATTTTGACAATCATGATGATGCTCTGGCTTTTGGTATGCAGAGCGCGGATGTATACCTGGTTCAGTGACACTGTCTCCCGGAGTTACACGATGGAGACGGGATGATGGAAACGATAGGGAAGCTCCTGCCTTGATCTGCAATAATGACAGATGATTGCCGTGCAAAATGACTCCAGCGGATTGTTCCTGGCTTCGCGTTCCCCGGGTCCTGGAGTCATTGATTTTTCCGATGCCAGATGAATATCAAAGAAAAGATATTTCTGACGTTTATCATACACCGCCATCCGAGGGGGGATGGAAAAGGCTGTATTACCGTTTTTCTGATCTGAATATTTACAATGAAATACAGGAAACGAAGGAAATGCCTGCATTTTCCTCGTTTTCCTGCGCAGGTTGTACGCTGCTGAAGCGGTGTGCGGCCGTGTGCAGTGTTATAGTAATGCGCATTTATTTATGACTCCAGTGCAAAAAGCCATGCTCCACTGCGAGCTTGCTCGCAAGTGGAGCGATG
>CACZQU010000315.1 GCA_902783305.1 uncultured Lachnospiraceae bacterium
ATGAGGCTGTAGAAGAAGCAACTGAGGAAACCGCAGAAGAAGCTTCAGATGAAGCTGCAGAGGTGACAGAAGAAGTCACAGAAGAAGAAGTCACAGAGGAAGCAGCGCAGAAGGATGCTGCATAAGATAATCTAAGAATAATATTTCTGATAACATGCAAAAACCTTGCATAGCCTGGCTATGCAAGGTTTTTTGATTCATCTGGGCACAGCAGAGTGTAAAGAATAATCAACGTGGATTGAAGGAGGATTTAATGAGCGTTTCCTACCTTGCGCAATCCTGTTTCCCTGAGATTAATCTCGCGGATCTTTTCCGGAGCGATTTTGTAATTGTGCTCATCGTCCAGAAGACCATTGATTTCCTGCTGTACATCGGAAACCTGCGTATAACAGAATCCACAGACATAAGGCAGCTTTTTGATCGCCGTGACAATGGAGTCAAAGCGCCGCAGGAAAGCTTCCTCCGTATCCACAGTATTCCCATATCCCCATGAGCCTTCTGAGCCGCCGGAGAAAGCGATTCCGCCAAACTCACTGATAATCACAGGCTGTCCGCCATAGGCATATCCATCTGCCATGGCTGACTTCCAGCCGCTGTGATAAACCCTGCAATCCCCGATTTCCTCCAGGTGGGAGTTGTACCGGTCAAAGAACACCTCTCCGTCTTCCTCATAGTCATGTAATGTCAGGATATCGGAAATGGTATGCTCCCATCCGTCATTCGTAATAATCGGCCTCATGGAGTCAATGGAACGGGTCAGATAATAAATTGCCTCGGTAAATTCCTGCTGCTTCTGGTCAGACTTGATTCCGGGAACTCCCCAGGACTCATTAAACGGAGTCCAGGTAATGATACAGGGATGGCTGTAATTCTGCCGTACGATCTCCATCCATTCTCTGGTAAATTCCTCTACGGCAGCGTCAGTGTATTCATAGGCTGCAGCCATTTCACTCCATACCAGCATTCCTTTGACATCGCACCAGTACAGAAATCTTTCGTCCTCGATCTTCATATGCTTCCGGACACCGTTATATCCCATAGCCTGAAGCTTGTCGATATCGTCGATCAATGCCTGCTCATCCGGAGGGGTCAGATGAGAATCCTTCCAGTAGCCCTGATCCAGAATCAGTCTTTGATAGACCGGGATTCCATTCAGAAGGACATGCCCTTCATGGATCCGGACATCCCGCATTCCAAAATAAGAGAAAACCTCATCCAGGATCTGGCTGCCTGACCGGATCGCAATCTTTACATCGTACAGCTCTGGAGTTTCCGGAGTCCATTTATGGATGCCCCAGGGCATTTCTTCCGGGGCGACAACGCTGATGTTATCGGGAACCAGAGAGCGGGTAATCTGCCTGCTGCTTTTTGCAATGAGTGTCCCGCCAAAGGAAACCTCCGTATCTATTATATATCCTTTTCCGGCGGTCTTTCCATCGATCCGATATTCCATATGGATATTCCCCCCGGTCAGGTCCGGTGTTGCCTTAATGGAAGCCAGATGAACAGGGTCTACGGTCTCTGTCCAGACCGTTTTCCATATTCCTGTAGTCTGGACATACCAGCATCCATAATTATCCCTGGCCCAACGCTGCTTACCTCGTGGCTGCTCTATGCTCATAGAGTCCTTTGCCCGTATCGTCAGATGGTTTTCCCCGGCGGTCAGACTGTCGGTGATGTCGAAGGAGAAACGGGCATAACCACCCTTGTGATTTCCGGCATGAAATCCGTTGACCCATACATCCGTCTCAAAGTCGCATCCTTCCAGATGCAGCAGGAGATGCCTGTGATTGTCCGATTCGGTATTCCAATGAAAGACTCTGTGATACCATACCGTCTGGTGATGGCTTTCGTCGCCGATTCCGCTTTTCGGAGTTTCACAGGAAAAGGGAACACAGATTTCCCGGGCACCTTCCGGGAAGCTTTTGTACCATTTTTCAGGTTTGCCTTTGTCCTCGTCGTCAAACAGGAAGTCCCATTTGCCATTCAGGTTCTCCCATTGCCTGCGCACCAGCTGAGGGCGCGGATAATCTTTGATATACGATTGTGTCATAAAAAACTCCTTATCCTTTGATTCCTTCCATAGTTATGCCCTGTACGATCTGCCGTTCAAAAACGAGATATAAAAGGATCATCGGCAGGGAAGCGACGAGGTTGGCTGTCATAGGAATAACATAATCCGGGCGTTCGATGGAAAGTAATGTTGGAATGCCGATCGGAAGAGTAAACATCTTTTCATCAAACACACACAAAAGAGGCCACAGGTAATTATTCCAGCTTCCGATAAAGCTCATCAGCGAAACCGTTGCAAGGATTGGTTTGGAAAGAGGAAGTACGATCCTTGTATAAATGACCACTTCTCCTCCGCCGTCAATACGGACTGCTTCCAGCAACTCATCCGGCAGGGAGGAAAAAAAGTTTACCGTGATGATCAGTGTCATTGCACTGGCAACAGAGGGAAGAATCAACCCTGTATAAGTATTGATCAGTTTCATTTTGTTGACCAGAATAAACAGTGGGACGATTGTAGCTTCTCCGGGAACCAGGAGACCGAACAGGAAATAAGTATAGAGTATCTTGCTGCCCTTGAAAGGGATTTTGGCAAGAGCATAAGCAGCAAGAGTGGAGACAATAACGGTAAGTACGGTTGTGATCACAGCCACTATCAGGCTGTTGGTGAACCAGCGGAAGGTACTTGAGCCATGGATGATATTTGGATAGTTTTCCAAGGTATAGGGGGGCTTGAACCAATCCCAGATTGTCACAATCTGTCGTCCTTCATGCTGAAGAGAGCAGAAGAGTGCCCAGACAACCGGCATGAGCATAACCAGCGCGATCAGGATAGACACGGCCATGATCAAAAACCGGGCTGGATGAAGCTTTTTCTTTTTCATCTCCCGTCATCTCCTTTCTGCAGACGCAGCTGAACCAAGGTGCAGACTACCAGAATGGCAAACAGAACATAGGACATGGCGGCCGCATAGCCCAGCTTGTTTTTATCAAAAGCCTGTTCGTAAATATACTGGATCAGCGGACGAGTCGTATTCGCTGGCCCGCCTCCCGTAATCAGCCGGATCTGGCCAAATACTTTGAAGCAGGCTATGATCTGGAGCATGGTGACGAGGAATATCGTAGGCTTGAGCAACGGGAGAGTAATCTGAAACAGCTGTTGTCTGGGGGTTGCGCCATCTACAGCTGCAGCTTCCATGATTTCACCAGAGATATCCTGAAGTGCTGCCAGATAGAGAAGCATCGGAAATCCAACGGTCCACCATATCGTCATCAGGACGATGACTACCCAGGAAAGCCTGGTACTCATGAACCACAAGGGTTCCGTGGAGGTGGTGGCAAGTCCGAAAAACTTCAGAATACCGTTGATCAGTCCTCTATAGGGGGCAAAGGTATATTTCGCGACAAAAGAAGCCACCGAAACGGATAATACCCCTGGTAAATAGAAACTGACACGAAGAAATTTTCGATATTTGACCGGCCTGTTGGCCAGAATTGCCAGCGCAAGAGCTATAACAACGATCAGTGGAGCACAAATCACGACGAACAGGCATGTATGCTTCAGGGAAGCCCAGAACTTGGAATCCGAGATCAGCTTTTCAAAGTTTTCCAATCCAATGTATTTCTGCCTGCCCATCATCGACCATTTGTTCAGACTGACCCATACCCCCTGGATAATCGGATAAACTGTAAAAACCGTAAACAAAATAAAGAAAGGCAGAATAAAGATCAGCGCAGTTGCGGTCTGGCGTCTTTTCCTTTGTTTCATACTATGCATCAGATGTCCTCCAAACGAATGAGGCGGCTGCTGTCTCCTGGGATCCGAAGACCAGGTGACGGCAGCCGCCGGATGTTCAGGCATTAAATGCTTGAATACATGATTGCAGTGCAAAATGACTCCTACGGATTGTTCCGCGCTTCGC
>CACZQU010000316.1 GCA_902783305.1 uncultured Lachnospiraceae bacterium
TATAGGGGCGTGCAAAGAATCCATCGCTCCACTTGCGAGCAAGCTTGCAGTGGAGCATGGCTTTTTGCACTGGAGTCATTAATTGCGCATTTGCTTTTTCGTATATGTTTTTAAAATGGCATTTTCCTCAAATTGATCAGGGTCAATTGTACCGTTATACCAGGGCTGTGAATTAAAATATGCCTGTAATGCATCGTCTTTGAATCTTCTCCCTTTTCTGGCATAGATTTCGTTTCTTGCCAGACGCAAAGGATATATGCATCCAGATTCTGTAAATCCGCAACAGAAAGACAGACAAGGTTATCTCCTACACCTCGTCATATTGTGGGTTGCTGCGTGCCAGTGACACGCGTTTAGCTTTTGACCGGTTCTGGTGCCCTGTGGGTACCAGAACTTACCAAGCCGGGAAGCGAGACCCGAGTTTTTCAATTCCATGCTTTGATCATTTCCATAAGTCAATAGAGCCGGAGTCATCGCCTTTGGTCCAATAAGGGTGACTTTCTTCAGGTTTGATGCAGACGCTGTCGACCCCTTCCGGAATCCTGGAGAGAATCTCATCAACTTTTCCGTCATTGGATTCATATCATTGTTGTGTTTCTGATTATCGTACCTACAGCTTGATCTCCTCTAGAGTATTTCAATTGCTTTCAGATTTGACCGACCAGGGTTTTTCAGCAAACCATGTGCTGCCATTACGTATATCGAATATCGGCCTCCCATATCAAACTCTATTTCTTCTCCATTTTTAAGATACGCTGCTACTGTCATAGCTGTAGACGGAGAAAACATAGTGCTGTCTTTTCCATTCTTCGTCACAACTATTTTCCTGATTCGTTTTAGCGGAAGCGGAACTCCCGAAAACAAGGTGAGCTCTTTCTCAAAATGCATGGCCGGAATACCACTTTTTGCATAATCGATCAAAAACCATAAAAATGCAGCCGGTGAGTAAAAACTCCCTTCCACCATATCCACTCTGCAGTATTTTATCGAAGTCTGTGGAGTTCTTGTCCTGTTGAAAGAAATTCGAGTAATAGAATCCGCCGGTATTATGGATGGCATTAAACCATCCTGTTCCCCGATAAACCATATTTCTGAATTTTCAGGAAGTGATATTTCTTTTTTCTCATCATCGTAATCCAGGATTTCCAATATATCGCCGTTTCTTTCTACGGATACCATATCTGAAAAATAAATCATGTTTTCCGCCTTATAGTCCTGGCCCTGATTCGATTTCTCATATGAATTATCCAGTCCCTCGTAAAGGCAAGGCGCAAATCTATTATATTCTATGCCGTGTGCTTCAACTTTTAATATCAGTGAATTGGCTATTGCAGAATAAGTTTTTCCATCAACTGTTTCTATAACTGCAGTGCCTTTCGGAGCATAACTACCCCATTTATGCTCATTTTCCAACGGGGAGCTTGCATCTGTGGGCTTTGGTTCCAGGATCTGTGTTTCCTTAGCCGCGCTCTCTTCAATGAACCTTATTTCCCCCTGATGAGTTCTTTTCAATTCATCATGCGTCATAGAATCTTTGTAGCAGTATACAATCACCTGAGGACAATTTAAAAAAGCGCCTATAGTCTCAGCATTTGAGATCTTCACATTCCTGCCCTCTATTCTTACCTCTTTCAGATTGCTGCATTTATCAAATGAAGCGAACTGTATACTGGTTACACTGGCCGGAATTGTTACATGTTCGATTGGTAATCCGCCGGTAAATGCCTCTGACATTATTGCTGCAGCTCTCGTTGGAATCTCTACTCTTTTCTGTATTCCATGGAACTTCTTTAGCGTTGAACCATTCCATTCAAAATCTATTTCCCGAGCCGGAGAATTCTGAATGCGTGCGATATTCGCCTTTTGCTCATCCGATAATTGGAAAGGCTTCTGCGAAGCCGGTTCCGGCTTAGATTGTCCATTTGGCGATTGAGAAGGTTTCATTGGGATCGTTTCGCCAGTCTGATCAGCAGCGATTCCCTTCTTATTCCTCTTTAGTCCATACCTGTTAAATGCCTCAATGAACTTATATTCATACTCGTTATCGGTCATATTGTATTTCAATATAGCCTGCTTCATTCCGATCTGCAATTTAAGCCCTCTTACCAAAGTAGTCTCTTCGAGATGTATAGCGATAAATGGCTTCTTTTCATCCAAGGCAAAATTGATCTCATTCAGAACATTTTCACGAGGCGCTGATACCGGTGTCAGCATTACTACAAAAACAGTACAACCCGCTAAAGCATCTGCGATATCATCAGTCCATTCATTTCCAGGTGAGATCCCTTCATCATACCAGACATTATATCCTGCCTCATTAAACCTTTTAATCTCTGCAAATACCTTTTCTGAATCAGCATGAGCGTAACTGACAAAGATGTAGGGTTCCTTTCCTCGATAAGCCGGGTATGGCATTCTGCCTACCCCGGGAATAAGAACAGTCGTCTCATTGGTTTCAGTTTTCTTTTTCAATCTGTCAAAAAAGCCCATATTGTCCTCCTGTTTTTTCTCACACATCGCTTCCAGATCATCACAGACTTCGTTCATCTCCATCTAACCCCTGACTTTTTTGCTCTTCGCTAAAACGTATGGGTAAAAGGAATATTTCCCCGGAGAAGAACTCTCATAAAAGTATCATCAATCGGACGGAAATCACGGAGTGTCTGTAGGTCTTCCTCATGATCAAGCTCTTTTTGTAATTCTTGCTCAGTCAAGTTCTTTACCTCCACATAAAACAGCTTTGATGCTTTTTTGCTGTCATTGACAGGGTTGTTTAATTCCTCAGTAATGAGCTTGTCGTCTTTGAGGAAGGAGTGGTATGGCTTCCTGGGAAAAAGGAGCGGCGAAAGATAAAGGGTGTCAATCGCCGGGATAGTAATATTCTTTCCCATGGCAGCATTCAGGAACTCAAGGTCATAGTGGATAAAGTTATGGCCGTAGAGGATGTTGTCTACACTTCTCCCACCATTCATCCGCTCGATGAGGTCACCAGGATAAGCATCCGTATTTCGGAGTCTTTCCCTTGTCATGACATTACTGTCAAAAAAGAAGCATAGACCGACATAGATTGCCCATGTCCTCTCTTTCCGGCCACACTCAATGGCGGAAAGTATCGGACGGGTAATTCCCACCAATTTCCCAAGCTCTGCCTGGGAAGTTCCAGCCATTTCTCTCAGCTCAGCCAGGACGTCTGTCATCGCTGAGATGTATTGCTTCTTCAGCTCCTCTGACAAGTCCCATCTACTCAAACGGATACCTTCTTTCTACCATTTTTCTTTTTGCAATTTTCATCAAAATGTGTTAATTTATGCATAGTATATCACCGCGTTTCAGTCAGTTCAACACAATTGTGCAATGTGTCTAAATTTTACATTTTTGTGTTTACCAATGATATGAGCATTTTTAAAGAAAAAGGAGCCTCCACTGTAACCACAGAAGTAGTTATAGTGAAGGCTTTTCTTGATTTGTGTCAGTTATATTACGCTGGCATAACAGCGATCACATTCCCATCAACATCGTAAACCGTGACGGTCTGCGCATTATAATCCAGCACATAGGTATTTCCAGCTGCATCCTTCCAGGTCACATAAGAAGAGAAATCAGGGA
>CACZQU010000317.1 GCA_902783305.1 uncultured Lachnospiraceae bacterium
GTAGTCCACATAGGTGTTGTATATTCTTTTGATTGTGTCCTGTACAAGCTGCTCCAACAGGTCACGGTTTTTTTCGACCATAGCTGGTATGTCTACGAACCGCAGAGGTGCACCATTCGGCTCCGGTGCTTCTACGATGATGATTTCCGGTGCAGTGTAAAGAGAACCACCCTTGGTCTTAGCAACAAGCCTACCACGGTAAATGTAGTTATTTGACTCTGCCCACATATATGGATAACTGTCGTTCCGGTCATATTGCCAGAACTGATCGAAACCCAGAATATCAAGTTCCTTATAATACACAGGACGTGGTTCTTTACTGAAAGCCAAAGAGGAACTGTTCAGTAATAGGCCTCCCGTCGCTGCATCCCAAGTATATGAATACATTTACGTTTTCTCCTTTTGATTCCTCTTCGCCCTTGCATTGATGATCAGTGCTTCGATGTTGGTATAGGAACGTCGAGCAATATAACCATTCTCCGCAAGATAGTCCAATACCTCTTTTTTCTGAAGAGGAATGTCGCTGTATGCAAGAATATCTGTGACCAGCTCATCAAAAGAGTTGAATCGGCAGGTTTTTCTCACAATTGCGCCAACGGCGCAGTTCTTGTTGTAGTTGCCATGAAGCAGATAGAATTTTTCGCTGAAGTAGGCAACGTACTGTTCGAGTAAGTATTCTGTCCACGGATAAGAGGCATTAGGAAAAGTCGCAAATTCCGTAATAGAACTAAGTGGCATGTACTTATCGTCACAAAACCTTTCAAGAATATTGTCTGTCTCTTTAACAGAGAATTCCGCACTGTCCTTGGCTGCAAACCATTGATGGCTAATTCGTATAGCATTGGTGTAAAGCGAGTCAAAGTAGATGGTTGTACCAATGCTGTCTGCAAACTGTTCGAGCTCTTCGATTGAAAAACGTGCTTTGCTCTTGCCAAATTCAGCAAAGACATCGCTCATTGATAAGGACTTTCCCGCTCGACTGATGATATTCCCCACAAAGGAG
Organism: uncultured Lachnospiraceae bacterium; assembly: GCA_902783305.1. Classification (GTDB taxonomy): domain Bacteria; phylum Bacillota; class Clostridia; order Lachnospirales; family Lachnospiraceae; genus Blautia_A. The sequence continues at coordinate 1,004 of CACZQU010000317.1, forward strand.
AAGCGATCACCGATTCTATATTTCAGGGCATCTCTCCAGCCAATCACGGAGAAAGCAGCATTCTTCTCAAATGTATATGGGTACTTGTTCTGTATAGCATCATACAACTCATTCCCACTGATAAACTCATGCTCTGCGATTGCAGAATCAATGATTTCAGCAATGTTCTCCAGCTCCTCATCGGTAAGATCTAAGGCATCTACATGGAAGTATTCACCCTTGCTGTTCCTTACAAATTCTCCGTTAGAACCCAGAATATAGCGCACCCGGTCTTCCGCAATATGGGAGAGGGAATCACAAACGTCATCAACCTGTACCGGAGTGTCGTACTGCTTCAGGCACTGCCGCACCTCATCAATCGGATCGACCTCAGTCCGCACTTCCTTGGAAAGATAGCTCCTTCCCATGTAATACTTTTCGCCTACACAATGATTCAAATACGCTTTCAGCATATCGGAATTGTAAATATGATAATCGAGCAGTTCATCGGAGAATTCACGGAATAAAGCCTCGTAGTAGACGGCAGCACGGCCTTCGTCAAAACACCTTTCAATAAAGGAGAGAAGCTGTTCCCGCATCTCGACGCTCAACATCGTCTGAGGCATGTAAAGCCTGCCATCATACACAATGCCACAATCCCTTATGGCGGACTCAATCGTAGATTGTTCTGTGGTGAGCACTGACCCTGTCAATTCCTCATAATAGCGTCGTAGCCTCTTCATATCCAAAGCCGACTCTAAACGGTATCCCTTTGGAAAATATTCAATGAGGATACTTACATACGGAGCGGCATCTATGGTGGATTCCTTTTTCTGCGGACGTCCGGCTGTAGGTTTCTCGGCAGGGCTCCAATTGCTCCCATAGAAAGAGAGAAGCTTTGCTATAGCTGCCCGGAAGCGATTATGCTGGTCGTTGTTATACTGAATGAACTCCGAATTTGAAAAGAGTGCATCCGCTGTAGCCTTTGCTTCTTCGGCATCACTTGTATACAGCCTTTTTGCAGGGAAGCCATGCTCTTCTGCGAATCGTTCTGAACTTCTGATTGCAGACACATAGCTTCTACAGGTTCCTTCTGCCATGTGCTGATCTTCCTTAAGCCACTGGTAGAAGGATGCCTTATCCGCACGGTAGTATTGCTGTACCTGGTGTACCTGCTTTGGAACATTTTCCTGTATTACCGTTGTGTTTTCTTTTCCAGAATAAGCTACAACCACATTTTCATAATCTACAGAACATTCATCCAAGAGCCACTTCAGGCTCTTTACCAAATCAGAAGCACTGCGATTAGTTTCGACATACCGATTATCTGTTAGCGGTTTCGCAACAGCCAACATGTCAAGATGTCTCTCATCAACCAACCATGTTTTACCTTTTCCAAAGATACTCTCCTTCAGCATTCGGTCAAATGTGTCAGGATAATCTTTGAGAAGGAAACGGCAAGCGTCAACATACAGACCTTTCCATGAAGACTCCTGCATCACGTCGCCAAAATAAGAAATGGAGATCGGCTTTGTAAAGGCCAATGATCCTATATCTGTAAAATCAACTGTAGTAGTGTCACCTTTCAAAGCGGACGAATCTACAATATCCTTCTTTGCGTTGTCATTCGTGTCGGTGATACTCTGATTCTCTACAGTGTCGACCGGTTCTACCGGTGTTATATTTTCTGAAACCGAATCGACAACCGACTCCGTACGGACATCCTCTTTGGGTCGCTGAACAACTACCGTTTCCACCAGCTTACTGTTTGCATACTGAAGAAGATAGTTCAATGCAGAAAGGATACGCCCCCACTGCCGTTTGTGCGTGAATTTGAATATCTTACTCTGCTCAATATTTGCCTTGATCTTCTTTACAGTGGAAGGCTCAAGATCATCATATAACGAGTCTTTGACCAGTCTTACCTTCTTAGCCTGCTGTTCTATTTCGATCAAAGCCATATACAGCTCTGACAGTTGCGCTGTAGAGACATTCTCCGAAAGCCATGACATGAATGCTGCTTCATTATTCTGCTTTGTATCAGCCATGTCCTTCGCCTCCTTCAGTAGTTTTTGGTATTCCTTTTTATCGGTCATATAAAGATTGGCCATTTCTGTGAAAAGCCGAGTCGCAGGTTTCATGATTGTCCGTCCCTGATAGGCAGACTCCATGCTCGCCATTTGAAACGATATGCCGTTCACATTTCTGTATATGTCGTCTATTTCAATCCCTGAATTGACTGCCATTAATCGTAGCATTCGGGAGCATTCTTTGACCGAGTCCATCCGGGACAGCTCACCAGACAGCACCTTCAAGTAGGCATCCAAAAGCAATGCAGCTTCATATTTCGTAAATGCTACCTGCCTCGCCATATTCTCATCTTCCTCTATTTTCTACAAACCCTCTGTTTTACCAAGTCATCATATTCCACGATATATCCTGTAAAACAGATTTAATTCCACATCAGCTTAAGTCTGAATAAATTGATCACATATTCACCGCATCAAATATGCGTCTTTTATATTCGTTTTTCACCTCTTCCGGTGAAACGATGGACATCTCCCCGAGAAACTGGAAAACCCATCCCCAGAACACGGGAGAGATCTGTACTTTAAGTGAGGCGACGCATCTTGTTGGCGCAGTCCGTACGATCTTCGTGTCCTCTCCAAACTTGTCCTGTATGACCCCGATCAGCTTATCATTGAACTCCACGGTTATATCCGTAACAGGCCCGTTGTACATCTTGAAGACCTGCTCCGTATAACCTGCTATATCATCATCCGGCAGAATGGCTTTTTCTGAAACCGGCTCTTCTTCCACCCTTACCTCATCCATCCGATCAACACGGTAATTGGTCACGCTATCGTATTTTTGAGAAAAGCTCATCAGATAGTAATTATCTTCATTGAATACCAGAGCCATAGGTTCTACGACATAGCGCTGTTTTTCCTTCCGGTAAACACGCTCGCCGTTTTCATTTCTGTCAAAATATACGAACGAAGCTTTTTTTTTTTTTTTTATGGCCTCTTCCAGAGCCCATACATTGGAGAAAATCTCTTCATTTGAATGCTTTCGCTTATTAAAACAGACGACACTGGTAGCGAGTATATGATCCTTCTGCACCATATCCAGTTCTGCCACCTTTTTGATCAGATCGTCCGTTTTCTCCCTCGTGATGAAATTTGCTGCCTGCAACGCATCTATGATAATCTTGATTTCAGGAATAGAAAAATCTTTCTTCTTCTCAGGAAGATAGTATCCCTTTTCATGTCCGATCTGCTTTACGCCGATATCATACCCATAAGTGCGAAGCGCAGCCATATCCCTTGCGACTGTCTTTCTGTCGCAGTTAATGCCCTGATTTATTAATGTGCTTGAAATCTTCTCAGTCTTAATCGGATGTGACGGTGAAGACTCTTCCCTGAGCAAATCCATTATTTTCAGGAGTTTTATCCTTTGCCAATTCGGCTTCGCCATACCTATCCTCCCAATGCTGAAGCATACAATAATACATTTTCCATTATAACCCCGACTTGTGTAAACAGTCAAATAAAAGGTTTCTGTTTTGGTATGCTTTTTCGTCTATGAGAATCATTTCATGATGTCTTTGCAAAGAATAAACTTCCAACATTTTGGATGTTTAACACTTTCTCTTTCAAAACGCAGCATTCCTGCTTTGCAACAACAGAAAAAAGCTCCTGATAACCGGCTTAAAGCCGATATTCAGGAGCATCAATTATTCATACCTCACATAAGACTACGTAGTCTTATCTTCCTTCTAGATGCACCATCAACAGAAAAAGGTCAGGACACTCCATCCTGACCTTATTATACTCTGTTGTTTTCCCGCAAGGTCGCCTGGGAAGCGACGTTTTCATACTCGACTACATAGCGTTAAACCCTTGTTTTAAGCCCTCCTCATCTCCTTCTTTTCCCATTCATAGTAGTACAGCTGATTCGACAGAACTTCCTCTTCTTCCACAACCTCCCGGTTTACAGCCCTGAGCAGCCCCGTCAGCTCTTCCGCCGTGAACCCTCCGTTGTCTTCCAAGTACAGCCATTCATGAATCGATGAGGGGATGAGGAAGATGTCTTTTCCGCCGGAAATCTGTTCCAGGAACCCGGGATACAGAATCAC
>CACZQU010000318.1 GCA_902783305.1 uncultured Lachnospiraceae bacterium
TAACTGGTGGAACATCGGTTACTTCAAAATGAAGAAGACCGGAGATTCCCATTATAAGCGTTACAGTTCCAATTTCGACGGGAACGGATTCCGGTATCTGATCCAGGCATTGCTGCATATGATCAAGAATGACGCGGTTTATTCCGCGAGAATTACGCCTGATGAATCGAAAGCGATTTTGAAAATATTAAACCAATAATAGGAGGACCAAATGGAAAAGTTTTTAGAATTAATGGCAGAAGTTTATGATCTCGATGTAAGTGAAATTTCAATGTCTTCAGACATCAGAAAGATTGAAGGATTCAGTTCACTGATCGGTTTCTCAATCATCGTTACGCTGGAAGATGAGTATGGTGTAACACTGACGGTTCCGGAGTTCCTGGAATGCCAGACGATTGAGGACCTGTACAACAAGGTTAATAAATAAGCAGAACGGAGAAACAGATTTATGGCTTTTTTTAAGAGCAATACCATGAGAATCGCAGGCATGACTGCTGCGATTCCGGATAATCATACTGATATTTATGAACTCGGCGGTCCGTATTTCGATAAAGAGTTCATTGATACAATGAAAAAAAGTGTAGGCGTTGATAATATCTACAGATGCAAACCTGAACAGAGTTCCGGTGATCTTGGATATGCTGCCGCGGACTCGCTGCTGGATCAGCTGAGGTGGGACAGATCCGAGGTAGGCGCCCTTCTGTTCATATCTCAAACTTTAGATTATATTATTCCGCCGACTTCTACGAAGCTGCAGCACATGCTGGGTCTTAGCACAGATACATTTGTTATGGATACAAACTACGGTTGTGCAGGCTTTGTGTGCGGGTTGATGATGGCAAATCAGATGATAGCATCCGGAATGACGGATAAAGTTCTTATCATCAATGCGGAATGTCACCGAAGGTTTGTTTCCGATGAGGATAGGGAAGGTTCTCTTCTGGTGGGAGACGGAGCATCTGCTGTTGCTGTCGAAAGATGTGACGGAGCAGAAGAATCAGCATTTACAATGTTTGTGGACGGAGCGCATTATACCGATATTACACTTGGATTGTATAAAGAGGCAGAGATATTGAATCCATACGGTAAGCAGTACTCCTATATGAACGGTGAAAACGTAACACAGTTCATGCTGCGTCATATTCCGAAGGTGACGAAATCCCTGTTTGAATACACAGGCCTCACGAAGGATGATATTGACACATTCTTGTTCCATCAGGCGAACGCACATATGGTTAAGTATGTTTCAAAAAGAATGAAGCTCGACTTGGATAAAGTACCGCTCAATATCGGTAATTACGCAAACACGAGCAGCGTTTCAATCCCACTGTTGGTTTGTGACAGCAAGAAAGAACTGTTCAGCGAAGGGAAAACCGAAAAAGTGATGATGTGCGGATTCGGTGCGGGATTCCTTTTGTCCGGAGCTATTCTTACACTTGGTAATTTAAAGGGCGGAAATATTATATTTGTTTAGGTGAACATTATGAATGGTGATAAAACAATTGTCGTAACAGGAGCCTCGAGCGGAATCGGCAGAGAAACGGCGCATTTTCTGCTCGATGAAGGGTATCGGGTTCTGGTCACGGCACGAAATGAAGAAAAACTGAAAGAAGATTTTGCCGGAAATGAGAATGCCGTCATCCTGCCTTGGGATTTGTCAGATGTTGAGCAGGTCATTCCATATACGAAGGAAGTATATGATACAGTCGGGCCGATTTCGGGTTTTGTACATTGTGCCGCTGCAGGTATCAATCATCTCGTTTCAATGATCAAGCCTGAGCTTTTGCAGCGGCATTTCGATGTTAACGTTTATGCTGCAATGCTCCTGACGGCTGGATTTGCAAAAAAGAAGATGATAACTGAAAATGCATCATTTGTTCTGATTTCCAGTATTTCTGCTCATGCAGGGACACAGGGTCAATCTATTTATTCTGCTACAAAAGGAGCATTGGAAGGGTTTATCAAAGGCAGTGCTTACGAGCTGTCACAGAAAGGAATCCGTATTAACGCAATTGCTCCTGGAATGGTACTTACCGAACCGATTAGAAAACAAATGGAAAAAATCGATTCCGAGGGGATCGATAATATTAATAAAGGGTATCCCTTCGGGCTTGGAGAGCCTAGAGATATCAGCAATGTAATAGAATTTTTATTCAGTGATAAAAGCAGATGGATTACCGGCCAGACCATTATTGTAGATGGCGGGTTTATGATTAGAAAACCTTGAGGAGGGTTAAAATGGATATCAAAGAAAAAATTGAAACACTTGAGGAGATTTTGGATGTTGAAGAAGGATCACTGTCTCCGGATACAGTTTTAGCTGATTTGGATGAATGGGATTCCATTACGAGATTGTCACTTCTCATTTATTTCGATGAGGAACTCGGGAAGAAGGTTTCAGGTGATGAAATCAAAGCATTCGAAAAGGTTGAGGATATTTTGGGTCTGATGGACTAACCGTCCATGGACGATTATAGGAGAACTGTCATGAATAGAAGTTATATTGATTTTTTTGAACGGACAGCCGAAGTGTACGCTTCCAAGATTGCTGTTGTCGATGGCGATAAGCGGTGGAGTTTTTCTGTAGTAAATGAGAACGCTGTAAAAATTGCTGCAGCTGTACTGAATGTAGCAGGGCAGACAAGGAACAAGCCGTTTTCTGTATACATGAAGAAATCCGCAAATACCGTTGTATCTGATATCGGAATCATGTATACGGGCAACGCATTTATGAATCTCGACATCAAGACGCCGGTAGAAAGAATCGAAGCCATTCTCGCTCACACTGAACCGTTGGGCGTCATAGCCGATAAAGCCAATGAAGGAAGGATTCGGCCTGTTGCTGAGAAGCTGGGGCTGGAGGTTCTTGTGGCGGAAGACATTATAGAGACAGCATCCTATGATCCTGAGATCGTGGCAGTTTGCCACGAGAGACTTGACAAGAACATTGACACAGACCCATCCTGCATTATCAACACGTCAGGATCCACAGGAATTCCGAAGGGCGTAATCCTGAATCATAAGAGTTTCTTCGATTTCCTGGATTGGTCGATCGAGACCTTCGATCTGGACGATACCGTCAATATGGGAAGTCTTTCACCGAGTGTATTCGACATCTTCGTATATGAGATCTGGCTCATGGCCTTCAAGGGCATCACGATCACGCTTCTGGATGAGAATATGTCCATGTTTCCGGCGAAACTGCTGGAGCAGATGCAGAGAGAGAATGTAACCTTTATCTTCTGGGTACCTTCGATCATGGTCAATATCGCGAATATGGATCTGCTTTCGAAGATTGCTCTGCCGGAGCTGAAACTGGTATGGTTTGCCGGGGAAGTATTCCCGACGAAGCAGTTCAACTACTGGAGAAAGATGCTCCCGCAGACAAAGTTTGCTAACCTGTACGGACCAATCGAGATTACCCTTGACTGCACATACTATATTGTGGAAAGAGAATTTGAGGACAGCGAACCGCTTCCAATCGGATACCCGTGCAGAAACACAGATGTTTTGATTCTCAATGAAGACGATGAACCATGCAAGCCGGGAGAAGAGGGTGAACTCTGCGTAAGAGGAACATCCCTTGCGATGGGTTATTATAAGAACCCTGAAAAGACAGCGGCAGCCTTTACACAGAACCCGCTGAACAAGGATTATCCGGAACTGATTTACAGGACAGGCGATGTGGTTTATCTGAACGAGCTCGGAGAGATCGCATTCAAGGGGCGCAAAGACAGCCTGATTAAGCACATGGGCTACCGCATCGAGCTTGGAGAGATCGAACACGCAATCATCAACAAACTGAAAATCGTTGAATACTGCTGCGTAGTATACAATAAGCAGAAAAAAGAAATCACGCTGATTTACGAATCTGAGGAAGATATCGATCCTGGCGTATTCAGAAAACAGCTTATGACACTGTTCCCGAAGTATATGATGCCGGTCAAGTATATCCGCAAGGACCTGCTTCCGCGTAATACAAACGGCAAGATCGACAGAAACAGACTGAGTGAAGAAGTAAACCAGCAGTAGAAATACAAAAAAGCAGAATTACGGAGAATTAGTATGAAGGATTATGTTTTGGTGACAGGAGCTGCTTCCGGATTGGCGAAAGCAGTGTTAAAAGAGTTGTCAGGCGAGTACAACTTCATTCTCGCGGACATTAATTCCGAAAAACTGAAGGCGATCGCGGAACAGTATGCAGACAACGCCCCAATCATCTGGGAACAGGATCTGACACAGATTGACAGTCTCGAAGGCAATCTGGCAGACATTCTGAAAGAGAATGACATCACTGTAAGTAAGTTCGTCCACTGCGCCGGCAGCCTGAATATGGTTCCGTGCAAGAGAATTCAAACGAAACATCTGATCGAAACCTATTCAATCAATGTCTTTTCGGCAGCGCTGATCATCAAAGCGCTGACATCAAAGAAAGTCAACAAAGCTGCATTAAACAGCGTTGTGCTGATCTCAAGTAATGGAGCATCGCGCGGCGTGAAAGCTTTTGCAGTATACGGTTCCTCTAAGGCTGCAATCGATGGTCTGGTGCGCAATCTGGCAGTGGAACTGGCGCCTGCAGTACGAGTCAACTCCGTTCAGCCTGGAGCAATGAAAACTGAAATGACAGCGCACATGTTCGAGGATCCGGATTTTGTTCAAAGAGTTGAGCCAAAGTATCCAATGGGTACAGGGTCGCCGGAAAAAATTGCACCAACGGTCAGATTTTTGCTCTCTGATGACGCTTCATGGGTCAATGGACAGCAAATCGTAGTCGACGGCGGAAGATCGATAGATATCACTGATTAAAAGCGAAGGAGAGAAGAAGCATGGAAAAGATCAAAGCAATTCTGAGTGAATTAAGACCGGAATTCAATTTCGATGAAAGTGAAAACTTTATTGCAGATGGATATCTAGATTCATTTGACATCGTTTCTTTGATTGCGGCAATCGAAGAGCAGATGGGAGTAATTATCGACGGACTCGATATCATTCCGGAAAATTTCTGCAGTTATGAGGCGATTGAGGCACTGATCAAAAAAAGCGGAGGAACTGTATGAAAACGGTTTACCGCGGGAAAAAAATATCGTCTATCATTGGCATACTTCCTGAAACAGTGTCATATTTTGACGATGAAGTAGATAATTATACATTCCCTCCGAAGCAGACGATGAAGCTAAAGAAAGTTATGGGGTTTGAGTCCCATAGGCTTTCAAAAGAAGATAGCTTTTCTTCAGATTTCTGTATCTTCGGACTGAAACACTTGTTGGAAAAGGGCGTAATAAAAAAAGAGGAAATCGGTGCAGTCATTGTTGTTACATTGTCACCGGATTATTTTCTTCCGCAGATTTCCAATATTGTTCAGGGAGAACTCGAACTGGACGAGTCAGTTCTGTGCCTGGATATCGCCCAGGGGTGCTGCGGATTTCTCATTGGCCTCATGCAGTCATTTATGCTGCTTGACCAGATGAATGATAAAAAAGTAGTGCTGATGAATGTTGATGTGCTCAGTAAGAAAGTATCTCACAGAGACAGGAATGATTTCCCATTGTCAGGCGATGGTGCATCAGTAGCAATTATTGAGAATGATCCGTCAGCAAGTGATATTCATTTTATCATGTACATGGACGGCAAAAGAAGAAACGCCCTTAGAATTCCTGCCGGCGGTTTTCGTATGCCGAACAGTGCTGAAACAGGCACACTGCATGATGTCGGCGATGGAAATTTACGCGCGCTGGATCACATGCACATGGACGGCTCGGCTGTTTTTTCTTTTGTTCAGGAAGAAGCACCTCCTTGCATTGAAGAAACACTGGAGTTCGCCGGGCTGAATAAAGAAGATATCGATTACTACCTTTTCCATCAGCCAAATAAATTCATGCTGCAAAAGCTAAGAGAAAAACTGGGTGTTCCGAAGGAAAAGATGCCGGACGATTTAGTCGTTAAATATGGAAATCCTAGCGGAGTATCGATTCCAATGGTTATCGCAGACCATCTGTCTGATAGTCTGACGGATAAGACATACAAGTGCTGTCTTTCAGCTTTTGGTTCAGGATTGGCCTGGGGAACAATGACAATGGATCTTGGGGATTTGGATTACTGCAGTCTCGTAGAATCTGATCTTTAAGGAAGGAGTATTGCCATGGAAGACCATAAGAATATACTGCACCTCGCTTCTGAATTCAGAAGGAATAAAACTGGTTATTATTGTTCCAATATATTTTCAGTGCCGCAAGACATCAAACAGTATGAATATGATGATGGCGCAGTAGCGTTTAGCATCGATGACAAGGGCGTCGAGCGCGTTTATTTCGCGGCCAACAACGCAGACAGTTTAGCAGCAGTTTTAGAAAAATTCCCGAAGGAATCCGGGATTGAAATCATAGCTAAGTCCTTGGATGATAAAACGAAGCAGGCTCTGGAAAAGGCTGGTTTTGCACCTTTCGCGGTGTATGTGCGTGCAGTGATTCCAAACCTGAAAGAGGATATCTATAAAAACCTGCCGGACAAGTTCAAAGATGTCAATTGCTGGGATCATATTTCCTATGCCACCCAGGATGATCTTGATGAAATCTATGACTTGCTCTATGAAACATTCAAGCCGTTGACAAGCCACTTGCAGAGCAGAGAAGAACTGCGTCAGCAAATAGACAATAAACAGTTTGTCGTGTCACATACTGACGGGAAGGTCAGCGGTCTGATGTCACATGAATATCAAGGGAAGAAACTATATATGGAGCATGCAGTAAATAAAGGCCCTAGTGCAGACATGCATTCCCTGTATTTCGCACTGCTGGAGAAAGCCA
>CACZQU010000319.1 GCA_902783305.1 uncultured Lachnospiraceae bacterium
ATTTTATTCGTTTCCCTGCACCGGCTGTACACCGCTGAAGCGGAGGGCGCCGTGTGCATCGTTATCGTAATGCGCATTTATAACTCCAGGATCCGGGGAGTGCGAAGCACGGAATAATCCGTAGGAGTCAATTTGCACTGCAATCATTTATTTGCTGTAAATGTAACCAGTATAACCGGGTTCAGAGAAACATCTTATAAGGACAGTATCGGTTATTCTCTTTTTTCCATTGATACAGGCCAAGAAATTTCCCTTCACTGGTAAACATACGCACCAGTTCCTCCGGACATTCCTCCTGGTTCCCTTTCTCATGAAAAAGATGGGACCTTTCCAGAGAATTGCCATTCACAAGCAGCCGGTCCGCCGAAGGCAGACAGACTCTTTCAGGGTAATCAGACAGAATTTTACCGACACTCAAAGCAATGTCGTGAAGAAGATTCTTCTCTACAGCCTTTTCCACCTGAGTCAGTGTATAGCTTTCTTCAATCCGGTATCCGCCTGCCCTCACTCTGCGCAAAGATTCCATGGTACCTCCGCATCCCAGCTTCAGCCCAAGATCATGACACAAGGTCCGGATATAGGTTCCTTTGCTGCAGGTAACGGTCATGGACACCAGCGGCATACCGATCTGTCTGACTTTGATATCATAGATGCAGATCTCCTTTGGATGCCTTTCCACTGTCTCTCCCTGTCTCGCAAGCTCATAAAGTTTTTTCCCGTTGATTTTCCTGGCACTGTACATCGGGGGAAGCTGGAGCTGTACCCCGATGAAGCTTTGAACTGCTTCCCGGATCCGATCCTCATCAGGAAGCAGGCTGCATGCAGAAAGAAGCTGTCCGGTTATATCCTGCGTATCCGTCGTCATCCCAAGCCGTAAAACCACTTCATAGACCTTATCTCCTTCACCGATAAGATCAGCAAGCTTAGTTGCTTTTCCGAAAACAACCGGAAGCACCCCCGTTGCCATCGGATCCAGCGTCCCTGTATGCCCGATTCTTTTCATTCCCAGAATCCTGCGAAGTCTGGCTACCACATCATGTGAAGTCCACCCGGCTTCCTTGTCGATAACCAACAGCCCGTCTTCCATCCTGTCCATATCCGAGAAATCCTTCCTGTCCGTCCCATAGTCCCATACCCAGGATAAACGCATCAATTAGCAGGCTTATGCCACGCGCAGGGCGATGGGCCGAAATGACACGATCCCGCCCGGTCTCGTCACCCTCCTTACGCCGGCGCCAAGCGATGCCCACCGGGCATCAGCGCCCTCAGCGTAACGGAACTAATCCAGGTCAATACCCAGCTCTTCAAGCTGTACGGCAATCTGCCCGGTGACAGCATTGATTACATCATAAAGCGTTCCTGAGATCTCGCATCCTGCAGCTGCTTTATGACCCCCTCCGCCAAAATAACAGGCGATCCGGCTCGCGTCAACACGATCACGTGAGCGGAGAGAGATTTTATAGACCTGAAAATCAATCTCATAGCAGAAAACCGCCACTTCCACTCCTTGTGTCACTCTCAGCTGCGAGACAATTCCATCGAGCTCCTGACCGGATATTCCGTAGAAAACCATGTCCTTTCGCTTTAGATAACCGATAATACATCTGCCGTTCATCAGCATGATGCTCTCCGCCAGGACACGTCCCATTACCTGATTCTGGATATAGGATTTTGAATTAAAAGAGTCTTCTATGATACGGCTGAAGTCGACTCCCTTTTCTATCAATGCCGCTGCTGTCCTCATGGTTGCGGGAGTAACTGAGCGGTATTGGAATACCCCTGTGTCATGGATCATTCCTGTATAAAGAGCTGTCGCCACCGGAAGATCAATCTTATCCGGATCCATCAGTCCATAAAGCACTTCACAGCAGGAGCTGATCTCTCCCCTGATATGATTCTCATCCGCAAATCCGCAGTTGCTGATATGATGATCAATACAGACCGTCCTTTTTGCCCTGGTAAAGGCTTCCGCCCCGGCGGATAGTCTGTCCGGAGAAGAGACATCACAGGTCACAAACACATCGTAGACGATGTCCGGATCATCCTTTGCCGTGATCACCTCGTCAAAGCACGGAATATGGTGAAAAACCGGCTGCGGATCATCCAGATAAACATCAGCCCGGACCTTGGGATAGTTCTCCCTGACATACAGATAAAGCGCCATCACAGAGCCTACAGCGTCTCCGTCCGGACGCAGATGCCCGGCAATCCCGATACTGGAAATCCCCGCCAGAAATTCCTCAACATTGTTCATCTTTACGATTCCTCTTCCCGGCCTGAAGCCTCCTGATCCGCTTTAATCACTTCATCAATACGATGGGACATCGTAACCCCGTATTCGATGGAATCGTCCTCGATAAAGAAAATCTGAGGGGTATTGCGCAGATTCAGCCCGTGGGCAAGCTCCCTGCGGATAAAACCTTCCGCGGCTTTTAAAGCTTCCAGTGTCTGCTTTTTCTCCTCCGGAGAACCAAGGACACTGATATATGCCTTGCAGGTTTTCAGATCCGGCGCTACTGTCGCTTCCATTACAGAAGTCAGGGATGATACGCGCGGATCCTTCAATTCCGAGCGGATTATCCGGCTCAGCTCCTTCAGAACCTCACCGTTAATCCGCGTGTTTTTAATACTGTTTTTGCGCATAAACGATCTACCTCGGTACCTCCACCATCACATACGCTTCGATCAGGTCATCTTCATGTACGTCATTGAAGTCCTGGAATACCAGTCCGCATTCATAGCCAGCCTTGACCTCTTTCACATCATCCTTAAAGCGTTTGAGGGAAGCCAGCTCGCCCTCGTAAACCTGAGAGCCTTCATGCGTAATCCGAACCTTGCAGTTTTTCTGGAACACACCATCCAGGACGTAGCTTCCGGCAATCGTTCCGATCCCGGAGGCTTTGAAGAGCTGGCGAACCTGGGCATGGCCGATCACCTTCTCCTCGTAGACCGGATCCAGCATACCCTTCATTGCGGCTTCCACATCCTCGATCGCCTGATAAATGACCTTATACAGGCGCATATCCACGCCTTCCTGTTCTGCAAGCTGTTTCGCAAGGTTGTCCGGCCTCACATTGAACCCGATGATGATCGCGTTGGAGGTTGCCGCAAGACTCACGTCAGACTCATTGATGGCACCGACGCCACCGTGAATCACCTTGACGACCACTTCATCATTGGAGAGCTTGAGAAGACTTGTCTTCACCGCTTCCACAGAGCCCTGCACATCCGCCTTCACGATCAGCGGCAGTTCCTTCAGATCGCTTGCCTGAATCTGGTCAAACAGATTGTCAAGAGAAAGCTTGCCCTTGGTCTCCTCCAGAAGATGCTTCTTGTTCTCGGAAACAAAGGTCTCCGCAAAGTTTTTCGCTTCCTTGTCATTATCGAAGGACATCAGGACTTCGCCGGCATTCGGCACATCGTTCAGGCCGAGAATCTCTACCGGCATGGAAGGACCGGCTTCCTTCATCCGTTCTCCTTTATCATCCATCATTGCACGTACCTTGCCATGGCAGGAACCGGCAGCGATGAAATCGCCCTGATGGAGTGTTCCCTTCTGCACCAGGATAGTGGCAACAGGTCCTTTACCCTTATCCAGCTTCGCCTCGATGACGAGACCTCGCACGGAACGGTTCGGATTCGCTTTGAGTTCAGATACCTCTGCTGTCAGAAGGATCATCTCCAGAAGATCATCAATTCCTTCTCCGGTCTTTGCAGAAACCGGTACGAAAGGTGTACTGCCGCCCCAGTCCTCTGGTATCAGTCCCTGTTCCGAAAGCTCCTGTTTTACACGGTCAATATTTATGCCCGGCTTGTCGATCTTGTTGATCGCGACAATAATCTCCACTCCTGCCGCCTTGGCATGACTGATCGCTTCCACGGTCTGAGGCATCACGCCGTCATCAGCTGCGACGACGAGCACAGCGATATCTGTAGCATTTGCCCCACGCATACGCATCGCGGTAAAGGCTTCATGACCCGGTGTATCCAGGAAAGTGATTTTCTGTCCGTTGATTTCAACCACATATGCTCCGATATGCTGTGTAATACCACCTGCTTCCCCGCGGGTAACATGAGTATTCCTGATATAATCCAGAAGAGAAGTCTTCCCATGGTCAACATGTCCCATGACACAGATGACCGGCGGTCTGGGAACCATCACGGATTCATCTTCCTCATCCTCTTTGAGGAGCTCTTCGATGACATCCACCTGTTCCTCCTTCTCTGCGATGATTTCATAATCCAGAGCGATTTCCTGGGCTTTTTCGAAATCGATCTCGGCATTCACCGTAACGATCTCCCCCTGGAGAAACAGCTTCTTTATGATCACGGAGGGCTGCATTTTCATCGCTTCCGCAAGTTCACGGATCGTCAGCTTCTCAGGAATCGTAATCTCCTTAATCTCCGGTTTTTTCTCTTCCCTTGGAACCACAGGCCGGCTGACTGGTTTTGTACTGACCCGTCCGTTTCTGGAACCGGCCTGATTCGGTCTGCGGCCGCTGCCAGCCGTCCCGGTTTTTTCAAAATCCTTCTTGTGATCCTTATTGACCCTGTCGCGTTCCCGCCGGCTGTCCTTGGAAGTTTTTCCGCCTACATCCTGCGTGAAGGAAGCATCCGGGCTGCGCCTGGTGCCGGACGCCGGACGTGTTCCCGGACGGGACCCACTGCCGGCAAAACGGTTATCCGTTCCGCGTCCTTCCTGCCCCCGGAAGTCCCTGCCTGGAGCGCCGCTTCCTGTCTGGCTTCTTCCCTGACCCATACCTGAACGGGATCTCGCACCATCTCCGGCCGGCCTGAATCTGCCCGTATCCGCAGTTCTGGGATTTCTCGACCCGAAGCTGCCTTCGGCTGACCTGGGAGACCGGCTGTCTGCAGGACGTTCTGTTCTCATTCCCTGTCCCTGTGCCGGTGCTCTGCGGACAGTTCCTTCTCCTCCCGCGGGAGCCCTTGTGCCGGAATACGGACGGTTGTCCGGTGTTTTCGACGTCGTTCTTCCCCCGGCCGGTCTGGTACCGGTGTGTCTGGTTCCTGTCGGTCTTTGGCCATCCGGTCTGTCTGAGGCAGATTTTGCTTTTGCGCCGGCCGGCGTAGTGCCCGAAGCATCCTCCGGCTTCACCGGAGCTTCTGTCCTGGGACTTACCGTCACTTTTCCAGCCGCTTCCGGCCTGGAGCTGACCGTCACCTTTGCCGCTCCTTCCGTCCTGAGATTTTTCGTCTCTCTTGCAGCGGTTTCTGCTTTGGGAGCGGATTCCGGCTTAATTTCAGCTTCAGCCTTGGGGGCTGCTGCCGGCTTTGCTTCCGTTTCAGTCTTGGGGGCTGCTGCCGGTTTTGCCTGGGGCTCAGGTTTGGGGACCGCTGCAGGTTTTGCCTGGGCTTCCGCCTTGGGCGCTGCCGCCGGTTTTGCTTCCGTTTCGGCCTTGGAAGCTGCCGCCGGTTTCTCAGCCGTCTGTGTCCTTGGACTGACAGTC
>CACZQU010000320.1 GCA_902783305.1 uncultured Lachnospiraceae bacterium
CCATCCCAGAAATCTCAGCTCATCGAAAAAAGCATACAGAAAAAGTTTCACAAGGTACTCTGGACGCCCTTTGTCAAAGCGGTGAAGCAATACCAGCTGATCCGGGAGAGAGACAAAATTGCGGTATGTATCTCCGGAGGCAAGGATTCCATGCTGATGGCCAAGCTGATGCAGATGCTGCACCGTTACACAGACTTTCCCTTCGAGCTGGTCTACCTGGTCATGGATCCCGGCTACAACGGGCAGAACCGGAAGAAAATCGAAAGCAACGCCGCTCTTCTCGATATCCCTGTGACAATCTTTGAAACCAGCATTTTTGATATAGCAAACAGCGCAGGACAATCACCTTGTTATCTGTGCGCAAGGATGCGCAGAGGACATCTTTACGCAAAAGCAAAAGAACTGGGCTGCAACAAAATTGCTTTAGGTCATCACAGGAACGATGTGATCGAAACCACCGTCATGGCCATGTTTTACAGCTCCCAGCTTCAGGCAATGCTCCCGAAGCTCCACAGCACCAACTTCGAAGGGATGGAGCTGATCCGTCCGTTGTACTGCATCCGGGAAGACGACATTCTCGCCTGGAAAGCATATAATGACCTGGAGTTCATTCAGTGTGCCTGTCGTTTTACCGAAAACATTGCAAATAGCGAAAGCGGCCATGGGGATTCTAAAAGGCAGGAGGTCAAAATGCTGATCAAAAAGCTGAAGGAGGATAACCCGCTGATTGAAACCAGTATTTTCAACAGCATCCACTCGGTCCATCTGGACACTTTCCCCGGATACAAGACAGCCGGGACACTTCACAGCTATCTTGACCATTACGAAGCAAGTGAAGAATAATCCGGGAAGCCGGAACAGCTCCCGGTCAGACCAGCAGAAAAAAACAAAAGCTGAGGGAGCCGGGATGGTTTCGTCCCGGCTTCCTCAGCTTCTTCTTTTCTGTACACAGACAGCATCACCTTTGACTGGTCTGCTTCTTCCACGCTGCGAACTGTTCCCGTCCCGGACGATGCTGAAAGCACCGGTCTGTCCTTCGGAATCCGTTTTTCACTGACCTACTGCTTCGTTTGCCAACAGGAAAGGGGTCTCTTCCCTCAGCGAAGGAAGCCATTAATAATCTGCTCCTCAGCCTCCTGTTCCGTCAGCCCCAGTGTCATCAGCTTTGTCAGCTGGTCTCCGGCAATCCTGCCAATCGCCGCTTCATGCACAAGCATAGCGTCCACATCATTCGCTTCAAGCGAAGGAACCGCCAGAATATGGCCTCTGTCCATGTTGATCGAATCGCACTCCGTGTGTCCGCTGCACGGAGCATTTCCGGTAATGCGCAGGTTGAGAATCTGACAGGAATCGTCCCTTGCCACAGACCGGGACACCACATCCGCCGTGGCTCCTTCGCCGTTCAGATCCACCTGGTATCCACTCACAGCCTTCTGTCTGCCGTGGGTCATCAGCCGTTCCTTTACGACCAGTCTGGCTCCGGCTTTAAGCTCTGCCCTTGTCATGCGGTCAGTGGAATCCACTCCTTTGATCTGTTCCATCTCCATCTCCATACTGCTGCCTTCCTCCATATGCAGCTCCGTAACCGGATTGAGAATACGCTGACCAAGCCCGTCGCCGGAACCATAGTGCTTTTCCACGTATTTCACTCTTGCATTGCGGGAAAGAAAGAAACGGTGAATGCCATCGTGCTGAGAATCCTGATTCCCGCAGTTGTCGATACCGCAGCCCGCCACAATCACTACATCGGCATCTTCACCAATAAAAAAATCATTATAGACTGTCTCTTTCAGGCCTGTGGCGGAAAGCACCACCGGAATGTGGACGCTCTCCTTCCTGGTCCCCGGCTTGACATGGATGTCGATGCCGCTGCCGTCCGGTTTGGAAACAATGTCGATATCGGCAGTGGTCTGGCGTCCTGCAAGCTCTCCGTTGACACGGAAGTTGTAGGCTCCGGAAGGTACAGTATGAAGATCAGCCACCTCTTCAATCAGTCTTTTTTGAATTGCGTCCAGCTGCTGCATTTTCTCTTCCTCCTCATCTGTATAAAGGTAACTGTTCTGCCCTTCGTCAACGCTCCGGAATGGAATGTCACGTCCACACATAAGGGCAGATTCTGCCTCACGGCTTTGAACGGTATCCGGCACCTTATTGCAGCTTCTGGCAGGAAATCTCCGGTGCCTCCGGACCTACCAGTTCAGGCAGCACTTCTGCCGGGCTGCCCTGACGGGTTATGCGCCCGTTGGCAAGCACCACGATCTCATCAGCAATCTGAAGGATCCGTTCCTGATGGGAGATGATAATAATGGAGCTGTCCTTGATTTCGCTGCGCATCTTCTCAAAGATGCGGATCAGGTTCTGAAAGCTCCACAGATCGATCCCTGCTTCCGGTTCATCAAAAAGGCTTAATCTTGTCTTGCGGGCAAGCAGTGTCGCTATCTCAATCCGCTTTAATTCTCCGCCGGAAAGAGAAGAATTGATTTCCCGGTCAATATAATCACGGGCGCATAATCCCACTTCTGACAGATAATCACAGGCGGCGGAAACAGAAAGATTCTCTCCCGAAGCCAGACGCAGCAGATCATGCACCCGGATTCCTTTAAAACGCACCGGCTGCTGGAAAGCAAAGCTGACGCCTTTTCTGGCGCGCTCCGTGATGGAAAGGCCGGTTATATCCTCTCCATCCAGCAGGATCCGGCCGGAAACAGGCTTTTCAATCCCCATGACCAGGCGGGCAAGAGTGGATTTGCCGCTTCCGTTCGGCCCCGTAATCACGACAAAGCGGCCATCCTCTACCGTCAGATTCAGATCATAGATTATCTCCTTTGAATGACCTTCCTCGTTGATGGCAAAGCTCAGTTCTTTTATCTCAAGCATGGTAAAACACTCCTTGTCACTGTCTTCCGACATCCTTTCTCATTTGCTCCTTAGCGAACCCGGGAAAATACTTCACTCTACAAAAAAGCAAAATCAGTATACTCTCCCTGCAGATTTTTGCAAGAGGTAAAACGCACAAAACGGTTCGGTCCGGAGAGCAGCATAAAAGAAGCGCCTGTTCCCAAGCCTGGCCTGGGAACAGACGCGGTCCTGAAGTCATTTCACGGACAGATCATTTTTTGACAATGTAAATGGTATAAAAGCCTTTCGGATCAGCGACCTTGGTGGTCAGTCTCTTATCTCCTCCGAATAACGCTCCGGCTCCCGGATAGAGGCTGTCCAGGGTACTGGTGATCGCAACATTCTTCTTTTTGTAGTCAACGAATTTATAACCCTTTGCTGCTTTAAGCGTCTTTCCGTTTTTGTCATAAATCGGATAATCGCCGGACATGACATAATTATAGCTGCCAAGGAAATTCGAGACACCAGTGTCAGGAGTAGCTTTTGTCCCTATGCTGCCACCCTTCAGAGACAAGGTACAGCCTGGTGAAAGTACGGAAATACCGCTTCCATAGTGGGTAAAGTTCATTTTTGTATTCATGGCTCCCGCACGAATGTAGGGATGTCCGGTAAGGTACAGCTTTGATTTTCCATTCATGATAACACCATGATTGATGCTCTGGATCTTGCTGCTTCCCTGGAGATAACATCTCGCGTTATCAAAAAGCGCGACGCCGAATACGAGATCAGACCGGAATTCCACGGCATCATTTACGATCATTCCGCTTTTGAAATAGAACTTTGCGCTGCCCTCGACGTGAACAGCCCCCTGCTCCGTTGAATACAGGACACCTTTATTGCTTTTCGGGGACTGGAGGACGACAGTGCCCTTTTTGATCGTCAGCGGACAGATTCCTCTGAGCTCGGTACCTGCATAAGATGTCGTAATCTTATGGCCATTCAGGTCAATGACATATTTTTTGTTTTTGGTAATGGTGAGATACTGTTTTTTGTTCGTCAGCTTGATGTTTTTGGTAAGCTTGAAGGTTCCTCCGTTGTACGTACCGATTTTTTTCCAGTCAGATGCGCTCTTGACACTGTACGTTTTGGCATATGCCTTCCCCGAGGTGAGAAAACATAGACCAAAACACGACACGACAAGTAATATGGCCATAATAATACGTCTGGCAAAAGAATTCACATTTGCTTTCCGGGTATTCATGACAGCCTCCTTTCAGAAAATTCCGTTGGTGTGATCATTATATCATAACCGTTGGTTTTTGACCATAATGTTTCCGGATCATTTCTCTGCAGACGCTTCCCCATACAGCAGCTTTGCCAGCTCGGAATCCTTGTCCAGAATAACCGTATTCTCCTTACCGGGAAGAGATTTTTTCAATGCGTCCAGCGAGCGGGTGAAATTATAGAAATCCGCCTTTTCTTCGGTATTATAAGCTTCCTGAAGAATGCTCATATATTCCGCTTCGCCCTCTGCCTCCAGAATCTCCGCCTGTTTCTGGGCATCTGCCTTCATGACGATCACATTTTTGTCGGTCTCGTTCCGGATTTTCTGTGCCTCCGACTCTCCCTGCGCTTTATAAGACGCCGCAATATTCTGCCGTTCAGAGATCATGCGGGTATAGACAGCTTCCTTGTTGTCGTCCGGCAGATCCAGGGACTTGATCTCTGCTACCACCACCTCGATCCCATAGTCACCGATGTCGGAATTTGCCTCATCGGTCAGAAGCTGTGTCAGTTTTTCTCCCCTGGCATCAATGATCTCATCCTGACTCATGGAGGAAATGACATTTTTCTGGGCGTTGTAGACTGCTGCCTCGATCCGCTCCTCTGCCCGGTTATCCGATGCCTCCAGCGTCCGGATATATTTCGTCGGATCCACTACCCTCCAAAGCACATAGTTGTCCGCAATCATGCTTTTTTTGTCCCTGGTAATGACATCGGACAACGGCACATCATACAGCTTCAGGCTTCTGGAAACCATCTGGACATTCTGGATAAAGGGCAGCTTGATCTTCAGTCCGGGTTCGGATTCCGTCCTGACGATCCGTCCAAACTGCCTCACCGCCGCGTATTGATTCAGCGGAACCGTATAAAAGGATCCTCCTGCCACAAGAATCACCAGAAGGCAAATGATACCCGCAGCAATCCAGCTGATCTTCCCTTTCATGACGTCCCCTCCTTTCCGTCGGCGGCAATCTCGGCGATTTTATCAATCGGATAGAAGGTCTGTGTGTCACCGTCCGTGATGACAATCTTCACCTTCGGAAGAACCTCCTCGATTGCTTCATAAAACATCCGTTGTCTGGTAATCAGAGGATTCAGCCTGTACTGTTCATACATGGCATTAAACCGGGCCACCTGACCCTGTGCTTCGGCAATCCTGGCCTGCTTGCGTCCCTGCGCGTTCTGAATGATCTTGTCCGCGTTCGCCTCTGCCGCCGGGATCTGTTCATTCTGATACTGTTTTGCGTTGTTGACTGCCGTATCCTTCCCCTGCTTTGCTGTCTCCACCGCCTTAAAGGCACCCACAATCTCTGCCGTCGGAGGTTCCGCGTCCTGTACGGTGATATTCACGACCTGAAGACCGATATTGTAATCTGCCAGAGACTCCTGAAGCTTCTGCCTGACCTGTGTCTGAATCTGGGATTTTCCCACAGTAATGGCATCATCCACCGTAAAATCGATGACCGTGGAACGGATGGCTGCCATAGCCATGTTTTTCAGGATCATTTCCGGTTCCCTGGAATAATACAGATAAGCAACCGGATCCGAAACTCTGTACTCCATATAAAAATCGATGTCAATCAGATTGAAATCCGATGTAATCATTATTCCTTCTGTATCCAGGGTAAAATTCTGTCCGTCATTGTTGACTGCATACCCGATACCGGTACCATGGATAGTGGTATCCACCTTTTCCACCTTCTGCAGAAAGGGGATTTTGAAATACAGTCCTGCCGTATCTGACCGGACATGCTTTCCAAACATAGTCACCACCGCAGTCTCCTGTTCGTCCACACGGTAAAAGCTTCCGGAAAGAACCGCCGCCACCGCTACCGCCAGCACCATCGCAGCAGCAATTCCCACGTAACCCGTAATCTTCTTTTTTCCTCCATGCGGCCGAAAGCTTCCTCCGGAAGGCGAAGCAGAACCTCTGGAAGATGAAAAGCTTCCGGTGAAAAAAGAGAACGGAGAAAACGGACGGGAACTGTCCGGCCTATGTCCCCTTGCCGGATCCGGTTCCGGGTCTGATTTCGAATCCGTATCCGGCCCCGGATCCGGTTCTGGCCTGGGATCTCCCATAGTAAAGTTTACTTCATCAGGCATAGAATCCTCCTTTTGATGATCTGGTTTTCTTTTATCTGTGCAGAATCGGGGATCGGGAACCGTTCATATGCAAAAAATAAGGGCGTTCCAACTTTCTCGTCATTGGAACGCCCTTCAGAACGGTTCAAATAATCTCATATCCGACCTCCTATTCAATTATTTCGAGATAGTTCATCATCAGCGCATTGGACTGTACCTCGTTTTCTTTTCTTTTTCTTATAGGCGTATTATAATCTATATTCTGTTGTTTGTCAAGTATTTTTTTATAATTTATTTGGTCATGTTTCACATATTATCTGAATTGTATGTTTATTTAATACATGTTTTCTATCAGGTCAGATCGGATATCTTTACCAGTACTCCTGATCCTGAAAGCCGGTTCTACCCTGTTATTTTTTTACGTTCAAAGGGGCTCGCAATCCACCCCTTCCTCCTCACAATAATCCCACGCCTCACTGTCCTCATGGCACCGGACAAGCCCGCAGCATTCCAGGGCACCTTCGCCGACTGTCGTATAAGGAGAGAGAATGGTCACCTCCTCAAGATCAAAGCACTCGCTGAAGGCATAGTCCCCGATTTCGGTGACACCGGCAGGGATCACAATACGGGTAAGTCTTTCACATTCGGAAAAACCATATTCGCCTATGGATTCCAGGCTTTCCGGAAGAACAATCTCCTCCAGACCGCTGCAGCAGTAGAAGCCGTAATCATCGATCCTCCTGACCCCCTCCGGGATGACTACCGACCTGAGCGCACTGCATTCACGGAAGGTTTCATTGCCAATGGTATCGACATTTGCGGACAGTCTGACATGCTCCAGGCTGAGGCACCCGACAAAGACACCCGCACCAAAGCTTCTGACACTGTCGGGAATTTCGGCTGCGGCAAGGCTGTCGCAGTCCCAGAACACAGCATCGCCGATCGAGACAACACTATCCGGTATCGTGACCGAGACCAGACCGCTGCACTGTGAGAACGCTCCATATCCGATCTCCGTAACACCGTCCGGTAAAATGACCTCGGACAGTGTATCGCAATCCTCAAACGCATTTTTCGGTATCACCCTTAAACCGTCCGGAAGA
>CACZQU010000321.1 GCA_902783305.1 uncultured Lachnospiraceae bacterium
AACAAACACTGGCTTCGCTCTATATCCCGATTCCACCCCTTGACAAACAAGAGGAATACATATCCTTTGTCCGACAGCTCGACAAATGAGTAGCGAATTATACGCAGTGCGGCAAAGAAAAAGCAGCAGGTACGAGACCTACTGCCATTTGCCGCAGTGCGTATAATTTCCATTGAACTAAACCGCGGCTACGACGAGTATGGGAAAAGTAAAACTCAAGAGGCCCTGAGAGGAAGGCAAAGTTAATAAAAAGGACAAGGAGATGATCGAAAATAGCAGTGACAAATCAACAAAATCATGTATAATGGACATAGCTTCCCCCTCCCCAGCGGGCAATGGAACTTGGAAAGTATTCTGTTAGGACACAAACGGCGGTGAGAGACTGGCGTGTTTGAGCAGGGTACCACACACAGGACATGTAGTGATGTCGTGACCAATCAATTTCTGGATCAGCTGTGGAGCCGGAAGCTTTTCCTTTGGACGGATCGATGTGTTGGTTAACCTCTTGCAGAGCGTCAGTTTTTTTGTTTTGTTCCGGTTTCCCAATAACCCGTAATGCCGGATTTTCATAAAGCCTTTCGGTAGGACATGAAGCAGGAAGCGGCGGATAAACTCCTTTGCTGAGAGAGTCATGACCTTTTCCTTGTTTCCGTCAGAATAGTCCCGCCATTTGAATGTGACCTGGCTGTTCAGAACATCCAGAACCCGATTATTGGAGATTGCTACCCGGTGGGTATACCTGCCGAGGTAGTGAATCACTCCGGATGAATCCTTGAATGGCGGTTTGCAGTATACGACCCATTCTTTCCGGTAACAGCGGTCTATTAGGTCGAGAAATTCACGAGGGTCTTCATACAGCTCTGCTGTACCGTGAAAATCGAGATCCATGGTTTTTAGCGTTGCCAGGAACTTGCCACGAAACAGCCGGGAAAGCACCTGAACCGGGATAAAGAACTTTTTTCGGGAAGATACCCATTTCCCAATCTTGTTTAATCCGCCACCAGGAACAATGCAGTGGATATGCGGATGAAAGTCAAGTCGCTGTCCCCATGTGTGAAGCACCTCGATGCATCCAATCTGCGCGCCAAGATACTTCATGTCCCAAGCCAGTTGCATCAAGGTTTCTGACGCACAGGAGAACAACAGGCGGTACAGTTTTTCCTGATTCGAAAGAAAAATCGGATTCAGTTCTGCGGGGACCGTAAACACTACATGGAAGTACTGGACATTCAGCAGATCGAAGCTCTGGTTTTCAATCCAGCGTTCTTTCAGCAGTGTTTGGCATTTGGGACAATGACGGTTTCGACAGGAATTATATGAGGGACGCTGGAATCCACATTCCGGACATTTATCCATATGGCCGCCCATAGCAGAAGTACGGCACAGCTTTATTGCATGGAGTGCTTTCCTTTGTTGAACGGTCATTGGATGGTTTGCCTCATAATCATCACCATACTCAGCGAAAACAGTTTGTACTTCAGACATACTGATACCTCACTCCAGAGTCAGGCTGTCAGCCGGGCTGCTGGTTTTGAAAACTTTGGTATTCGCTATATGGAGATAAACATTCGTCGTCTCAAAACACGAGTGCCCCAAGAGTTCCTTGATATAGAGGATATCGGTGCCAGCTTCCAACGCATGAGTAGCAAAACAGTGACGAAGGGTATGGACGGTCCCGGGCGTCGTAATGTCTGTACGGCTCAGGTATTTTCGGAAAGCAATTTCAATCCCGGATGTTCCCAGATGTCCTTCTTTGGTGTTTCCCGGAAACAAATACCCTTCAGGGGAAGAGGGTCTGTATCGTTTCCAATAGTCTCTCAATGCATCCAGTCCGTTCTGGGACAGAATTGTATATCGGTCTTTTCGCCCCTTGGACTGTCGAATCATGAGCCGCATATTCTTACTGTCAACATCCTGAACCTTGAGTGTGCAAATTTCGGAAATGCGCAGCCCAGAGCCGTAGATATTGATAAAGATGGCACGATCCCGAAGATTGTCAATCACGTTGAAGAACTTGGTGACTTCTTCAATGCTCCAAACCGGCGGAAGTTTGTATTCTTTTCGCAGTCTGGCGGTGCGGCGATAGTTGACATCTTTTTCAAGAATCACCTGCAAGAAGAAACGAATGGCAGCATTATACATGTTGATGGTCGCCGTGGTTAAATCACCCCGGTTAATGAGAAAAAGAAGATACTTGCGGAAGTCCATTTCTTCCAATTCCTCATAAGGTTTGTTTGACCAGTTAAGAAACAGATCAATGGCTCGCTTATAGGTATAGTAGGTGCCAGGACTCAGCCCTCTGATGGTAACTTCTGTTTGTAGCTTCTCGAAGATTTCATCCTTGGTCATGTGAAAAACTCCTTTATACTATTCTCAGTATAAAAGATTATCAGATTTGGGATGGATTTTTCGCCCTGGCTAAGCTG
>CACZQU010000322.1 GCA_902783305.1 uncultured Lachnospiraceae bacterium
ATCTACCAGCATGTCCAGTTCATGCTCCCTGAATTCAACCAGGTTGTCATCATACGCTTTCATTACCTTAGGAAGAGTAAACGTCCTGGCGATGTCGTGGAGCATCTCCAACGTGGGATTGTCTACCTTTATCACTTCCATCCTGTCCAACAGGGGCGGAGAGAGAATATCCTTTTCATTAGCCGTGAAAATGAAAGGAATATGACTGGCATCGACCTCGAACTCAAGGAAGTTATCATACCAGGCTACATTGTTCTCATCCAGTACGGCAAGCAGCTCATCCTGAAAAACCGGACCTTTACTGTATCCGCCGTAAGCCTTTTCTACTTCATCGATACAGATGACCGGATTGCCGGCCATGTGATTGATCATCGACTGGACCACAGCGCCGACACCTGCGCCGACATAAAGATTCGGGGCACCGGAGAGTCCGCGTCCCAAAGAAGCGGACGGACCGGAAATGAAGCTGGCGGGAAGATTCAGGATTTTCCCGTAATTCATCGCCATGAGCGTCTTGCCTGCTCCGGGATCTCCAACCAGCAGGATAGGCATCGTCTTTCCTGTTTTGCTGTACTCGATGCTGTGCCTGAGGATGACATGAAGAAGGGTCTCATTTCCGCAGATATTCTGTTTCCAGATGTCCCTGGCCTTCCGGATAAACTCGGCATTCACATCAGGAAGCGGAAGAGTATATTCCGGGACGGCCTTGACCGTATTTGCCCAGTTATGGTAATGCTCGTTTCGCTCTGCCAGCCTGATCCGCTGCCGGATTTCCTGCGAGTAAGGTTTATGCACCGGGAATACTCTTCCTGCAGGCCGCTGTGAAAAGTCAGGATGATTCCGGATACATGCGGATAAAGACGGATGCTTTTCCAGGAATGCGTGGACATCTGTATCATCTACCTGTTCGTTTCCCGCAGCTTCGACCATCAGGGCGAGCTCTTCAATTTCCTTTGCCAGCTTCGGCTTCTCTATGGCGATCTGTTCAAGAATGTGGTAGAGTTTTTTCTTTGTCACCGGAATCATCTCCTCTCTGCCTGTATTTCTATGCACTGTTTTTCCTTGATACACAGTATAGCATATCGAACCTCATCTGTCTTTAAACCCGGAGTTTAATTTTTCACTGACCCATAGTCATATTCTCATCCATAGCTTATCCTTTCTCAGCGTAAGGAGTGAAGGAAGGGTAACCAGCAGCTTCAGACATTCCGGACAAAAACAGAGACCTCCTGATCTTCATCAATCAGGAGGTCTTCCATGGGTACTCGCAGAAGCAGCCTGGACAGGGCAGGCAGATTGTCTTCTGTGGACAGTCACTTTCCCCGTGCTGCCACTTGTAAATCCCCTTCATATTCAATTCAGCCTGCCTTAATCACCGCATAGCGCTCAGACTCCAGGACGTTCAGCATGTTTCGCATCGGATCCATCTCGCCGGACATTACCTGTGAAAAAATCCGGGGTGTACAGCCGGAAACCAGCGCCACACCCTGCTCATTCATCGAAACAGGCTGCTGACGATTCCGTGACTGCACATTCCAGAATACGATTCGCGGCAGACGGTAGCCATGCTGGCGGTAAAGCTTTCCTGCATACTCAAAATTGGTCATGGAGGAGTCCCGGGTGCAGTAGTTGAACTCCATGTCGGATACGATGTACAAGGTGGTTGGCAGCTCCTTCTGCGGCAGATGGTTACGTACCGCGGTCTCCAGAATCAGCTCGAACACGCGCTGGATATTGGTATCCGCCACTTCATTGAAGGTACGGCAGTAGCGCACAATCTCCACGATATCCGCGCCCTTGAGCTCCACCAGCTGAGGGTTGGTGGAAAAGGTAATGAAGTGATTGCGGAAGGCGCCCTTATTGTGCTGGGCAAAATAGATCGCCAACGACTGCGCCACAGCCGCAGGCAAAGGCTGGCCGCAGTACATGGAGCCGGAGCCGTCCGCCACCACCAATGCGTTCTCGTCGCCGGTGAAGTCCTCCATTGCGTTCCAGGTTGCGTTCAGGGAAGCCCGCTCGGATGGAGCGGCCTTGTAGGCCGCCTGTACGATGTCGTATGGCATCAGCGCGCCAGTGTGCAGGACGGCATCACCCTTCTCTACCTTTTGCATGAACGCGCGATAACGCTCTTCGTCATTGCGCAGGAAAGCCCTGCGGTACTTGAACATCGCCCGGGAAGGCTGCTGCGCGTAATCAAAGGTATAGTCGCGCTCACGCAGGTTGTTCTCGATAATCCTTACAGCCTGACGCAGAGCGGAAAGAGCCTTGCGGTACTGTGCCTCGGTCATGCCGAAGCTGCGTGCAAGCATCTTTGCGTTCCGCACAGTGTCTTCGTTATGCGCGTTTACTGATGGCAGCCACTTGCCAAGCAGCGATACCGGGCGGCCGGCACGAAGCGCAGCCATGTCCGCATTGAACTGGTTTCGCAGAAGCGCTTCAGCCTCGGCACAGGCAGGAGTGTCCAAAAGCGCAAGCAGGTCGTCCCAGCGGCCATACTCAGACACATAGGGCAGGTTTCGGCGCAGGGAAGCCGGCTCGTTGGACGCCAGCCACACCAGGATCGTCCTGAAAACGCGGCGTTCGCCCAGGCCGCCGCGGATGTCCCGGGCATAGAAGAGAGTCTTCATGGCCAGGTCCGGGTTCTCGGCGTAGGCACGCAGGAAACGCGTGGTAATCTCTTCATCGGCGGCGTTGCGCAGAGCGCCGATGGTGGCAAACAGGTTCAGACACTCGTCACCGGTTGTGCGCAGGGTCATCGCGCCGTTCTCGGTACGCGTGCGGTTCTGAGCATTCTTCAGAAATTGCAGCATGATGATTTCTCTCCTTTCCGGGTGTCATCACCCTTCCTTCAAAGCACGTTTCACAGTGTATGGCCGAAAGTCATTTCATATAAAATGCTGTATGTGCTTTCAGGTTTTTCTGTTTTCCCTTTCGACAAGAATAAGATATCACAGCCTCTGAAGGACTTCCCGGTAAAAAAGTTGCGAGTACACCGAACATGAATCACACTGTCTCTTTTTCCGCAGCGACCAGTTTCTTCACCAAGGCACTTTTCTTATAAAATGCAATACCATAGCAAGTCACGTGATAATCATCCAGTCCTTTTGCGTACCCCTCGTCTATGATCTGATGCAACGCCGCATCACAGTCATGCTTCATCTGCGCCAGGCTGTCAGATTTCTTTGCTTCAATAATCAGAATACGACGATTCGGTCTGTCTGTGAGTTTGATTTCCGGTCGGCCAAGGCCGCGTTCTTTATTGCTCTCCACTTCATAACCTCTGCCGACAAAAATGCCGGCAAGAAAGACATGGTAGTAATCCTCATGATAATCCATATAGCTGATGGTCTGCCACAGAAAATCAGATATTGCTTTTGTCGCTTCTTCTTCGTCTCCGGACCATAACGCCGTCATCATGGATCTGAGGTCAGCGTCATTTACATGCTCAGAAAAATACTTAGCTACAGTGTCCTGAAAGATGCTTGCAATCTCAGCGTTTGGAATTCTCAGAGAAACCGTTTCGCCTTCTTCTTCCGGATCTGCTTTCGTAAGATATCCGGTCATCAGAAGTACACTCCACAGATTATCCTCCGCATCGTAGAGATTATCATATGTCAGTTCATCCGAAATGGTCTGGCGGATTGTTCCGCCATTCATCAGGGTCTCAAATTTCCCCTCGATATGAAACTCCCTCCGCTCAATAAAATCTTTTATAATACCATTTCCGCTGGTGTTCTTCCAATAGTTTTTGGGTCTGGCCGTCTTTCTGTACAGCAAAGCCGCAGTATAGTTTACGACATCCCAGGGACAATAGACAGCGTCGCTTCCAAAAATGTAACCATCATACCATTCCCGGAAGACATCCCGCTTTTCCTCAAGGTCAGCAGCTTTTAAAAGCTGATCTACTTCATCCTGATTAAAGCCGAAATAACTGCTGAATCTGTCATCCAGCACGGAATAAGACGCCAAATTGTTCACACCGGTAAAAATACTTTCCTTCGCAATCCTGAGACAACCGGTTACCACACCGAATTTCAGATACTCGTTCGATTTCAGTGCCGAGCTCATGATACTGCGGATCACTTCAAGCATCTGAGGGTAATACCGTTCCCCTGCTTCTTTCTCTTCATTCGCCTTTGCCAACGGGACATCATACTCGTCAATCAGTAAAATAACCGGCTTGCCATAATGAGCTGACATCATACGGGTGAGAACCAGAAGAGAACTTTGCACTTCGTAGTCTGACGCTCTGTTGAACATCAATCGTTCAAATATTTCCAGATCTCCTCGATTGACTTTCCCGCTGGTATACAGATTCTCGTTTTTTTTACATACATCAGCAATGGTATTTTTAAGCTTTGCATATGCAGTGTTGAAGGTCAACGCCTCTGTATCCTTCAGCGTGATAGACAATACAGGATATTGATTCTGCCACTTTGCGCAGAATTCATCATGCCTGGATATATCCAACTCTTCAAACAGAGTTTTGCTGTTCCGATTGATATCAAAGAAGCTCCGGATCATACTCATCATAAGTGTTTTACCAAAACGGCGCGGACGGGTAAACAGCGTAACACTATTGTCCGTATTCTGTACAAGCTCATAAATCAGTTCCGTTTTATCTACATAGTAACACCCATCATTCCGAATGCGTTCGAAAAGCTCACCGCCTACTGCTATTTTCACATCCGCCACAAGTATTCCGCTACTCATAAAACAAACATTCTTACCCATATTGACTTTTTATGGATAATCTGTCGGGTAGCTTCTCCTTTCTCATATATGATTGCAGTGCAAAAATGACTCCTACGGATTGTTCCGCGCTTCGCGCTCCCACAATCCTGCCCCTATATTC
>CACZQU010000323.1 GCA_902783305.1 uncultured Lachnospiraceae bacterium
CGGAAATGTATCCATCCTTCTTTACCTGAAATCCCTGGGAAAAAGCGGAATCATTATTGATGATTATTCATCCATGGAAGTCGTATCCTCTGATCCGGTTTCCATTTCCGACAGTTATGCTTTTTTTTCCCTGGTAAACATTTCAGGACGCGCAAAAGGGATCACCATCCGCGATGCGAAATACCCTCTTACCAACGCTGAAATCACCTGTACATATCAGTATGGCATCAGCAATGAAGTGCTTCCCGGAAAAACAGCAAAGGTTTCCGTCGAGGACGGAAACCTTTTACTGATAAAAATCAGGAAGCATTAGAAGCGGGTATGCAGCCAAAGCTTCAGGACCGGGCAGCCGTCTGCTGCCCCGGCTTCCATTTTTTGCCGAGCGCAAAATACAGAATCATGCCCAGGACCCCGCAGGATATCACTTCACCGATCCCTACCGTGAGCATCATGACAGGGACAGGAAGCAGCACACCATAAGCATATCGCAATACAAAGGGAATGATCAGGGTATTCGAGAGAATCGGGGGAACAGGAGCGAGATAAGGACTCCGGTTTCTCAGCTTCCATGTACATACCGCACCGATTAACGTAGCGATGCTCCCAAAAACAATATCCGGGAGAGCTGCCCCGCCGAGGATATTCGCAAGCACGCATCCGACAAACAGTCCGGGGACCGCCGCCGTGGTAAAAGCCGGAAGAATGGTAAGCGCTTCAGAAACCCTTACCTGGATCTCGCTGAATGAAAACGGCGCGAAAATCAGGGTGAGCACCACATAAACCGCGGCGATCATCGCTGCCTGTGTCAGGAACAGTACCTTTTTGTCTTTCATTTCTTTTTTCTCCTTAGTTTTGTTTTATGTGAGGATGGTTTCGAACTCACAGGTCTGGATCCTCATCAGCCGGATCCGGATCATACCGGCTCCGCCTTGCGGGACGGCCCCGGTGTTGCGGGGTTCAGACCGCCTTTATGCGGGCAGTCTGAAAAGCACGGTTCTGCTGCCGCTGCTTTAGTGGGAAAAAGCATGCAGCGTTTTGGTTACTATTCAGCTGAATAATAACGCATTACGCACTATATCATTATATCCGAAAAACCTCAAGGGGATTTTTACGGTTCAGACAATCCGGCATATCAGACATTGATCGTAAACAGATCCGTTTACCTGCGCCGGTCGTACACCGTTGAAGCGGCGTGCAGCCGTGTACATCGTTATGGTAATACGCATTGATTTACCGCGCTTACGATAAAGCGCTTCTGTAAATGAATGATTCTCGTCGCTATGCCGTTCTGATAAGGAGGTTTTCCATGAAAACGAGCTTGCCCGGAGCACTTATGTGTTTTGCCTTGTTCCTGATGCTTTTCTCTCCTGTCCATGCTTCAGGCCATGCGAAGGAAGGGACCATTTCCGCTCCGAAGCATCCTGTCACAGCACCCGTCGAAAAGAAGATATTTATCGGTGATTCCAGAACTGTCGCCATGAGGGATGCCGTCGGAGATGACAGTGTATGGGCCTGTATGGACTCCATGGGCTATTCCTGGATGGTCAGTGAAGCCGTTCCCGCTGTAGAAGACGAAATCACCCAAAACAGTGCCGTCATTATCCTTATGGGGGTCAACGATATCTACAATCTTTCCAATTATATCGAGTATACCAATGCAAAGGCAGCCGAATGGGCTGCAAAAGGCGCAAATACCTATTTTGTTTCCGTAGGACCAGTAGACGACGATCCCTATGTCACCAATGCGGAGATTGAAGCCTTCAACGCTTCTCTGCAGGCCGGTCTGACCGGCGTCACCTACATCGATATGTACAATTATCTGATGGAAAACGGATATTCCACCCTGGATGGAACTCACTATCCTGACGACGTATCCATTGCCATTTATACCTATATTGTCGACAACCTGAAGGGAAGCCGCTCCGGTCTGTGGGGGTAAAGCCGCCGGACATACCGGACGATCAGACGGAGCAGCTGTTTCTTTCCCTTTATCGGCTTCTTCGGGTACCGACAGGAAAAACCAGCATTTTTCATATGGAGGGAATAACAATGAATAAAGCCTTGCTTTACCGGCTTACCGCCTGGGGGACTGCGATTTTGCTGCTGGTTTTCAGCCCGGAGTACGCAAAGGCTGAAAGCAGCCTGCTTCCTCCTTCGGCACTGCTCATCCGCCAGTCCCAGACCCTGATGACAGGGGACTATTTTGTTCAGGAGCCGGACACGAGTCTCAACAAAATGAGTGCCGCGGAAGTTGATTCTCTCTACAAAGCGATGGAAGCTTATGACCCGAAAGAAGATTCACTTATCGTAAATGAAGCTCCGTATTTTTATTATTATGATCACATGGATCCCCTGGCAAAAGAAATCTACGATCTTTTTCTTCAGCTCGCCCGTGATCCTGTGTCCGAAGGCAATGTACAGATCATGATGACCCCTGTCGATCCCCTTTCCACAGAGTTTCAGTATGCTTATGCCCGCGCCAGCCTTGCCGTCACGTTTGATCATCCTGAGCTGTTCTGGCTGTACAACACCTGCAGGGAGGCGCAGATTCAGTGCAGCAGCGAGCATCGGCGGGTGAACGGCAGGTATACCATATTTTTCCACATGAAGCAGCCCTACAACGATTTCACAAAGAAAATGACTGCTTTCAATCAGGCCGCCCAGGATTTCCTGGCGGATATTGACCGTACGAAATCCCAGTATGAAATCGTCCGTCAGATTCACGACAAGCTCATCGGACAGGTCACCTATGATCTCGCGGTCTGCGGGAGCCATACTCCCGACCTGGCGCATACAGCCTATGGAGCTCTGGTGGCCAATACCGGCGGCGCCGCATCCACTGCAGTGTGCGACGGATATTCACTGGCATTGGAATACCTGCTTCAGCAATGCGGGATTCCTGCTGTGTTTATCGGCGGCTACGGCGGATCAAGCCGCGAGAATATGGGCGGACATGCCTGGAATATCGTCAGCGTTGACGGGCAATGGTATGAG
The DNA here is from genome assembly GCA_902783305.1 of uncultured Lachnospiraceae bacterium. GTDB lineage: Bacteria > Bacillota > Clostridia > Lachnospirales > Lachnospiraceae > Blautia_A. The sequence continues at coordinate 2,995 of CACZQU010000323.1, forward strand.
GTTGACTCGACGTGGGATGACAATCAGATCGACGAAGCCGGTTTTGAGGAGTATCGCAATGAATCCTGGTATGAACGCCAGATGGAGGTTATCCGCGATCCTGTTTTCCGGGAATTGCTGGGACATTTCCTGTTCCTGATTTCAACGGATTCGATGGAGCACTACATGCCATCCGGCGATGTAGACTGGAGCTTTGTGTTCAGTGACGGCATGTATGCTCCCGATGTTTCCCCCGGCGAAAGCTTCCATGAGCGGGACGGTGCCCATATCACTGCCGGGCAGGAGGCATTCGACGATCCCTACGGCAGTGTCATTTTCCTGGCGCCCACTGCCGGGGATAACTACTTATGATTTCAGGATCCGGGGAGCGTAAAGCGCGGAACAATCCGCAGGAGTCATTTTGCACTGCAATCATTTCCAAAAGCTACGGGTAAGGGAGAGGAGGTCATAATGAAAAAGAAAACAATCCGTATGCTGGCGTTGGCACTGATTCTCATTTTGCTGCCTGCACTGCCCGGTTCGGCACTGGAGGATTATTCAGAGATTGAAGATATGCTGGATGCGCTGAACGGATCCGGCGGAGCAGATGACGAATCCGGGGAGAAAGCCCCGTCGGCGCTGGATGAGATTTATTCTTTGCTGCAGGATATGGAAGGGGAAGACAGCCAGAATCCCGGAGATAAGACACCGGCCCCGGTTCCGGCGGATAAAGATCCGTCAGCGGAGAATCCTCAGACGGATGCAGGCTCGTCATCTGAAGAGCTTCTTCCGCCGGAAAAAACCCCCATCCGGGAGGAAGAGCCTCCTGCACAAGACGGTTCTTCTGAGACAGGCATCCGCCAGGAGGATTATTCCCTGCTGGACGGCTATGATCTCACCACGCTGAACAACACAGTAGCTTTGCAGGTTCCCAGCGGCTGGGGAAGCAACCTTGGCGCCAGTGATGAGATGGTCTCCTATTCTCCGGCCAATCATTCCGGCGCCACTGATCCTGGCTCCAGCACGCTCTCTACCATCTGGTACAGTACGGAAAATGCTGACAATACCATCCTTGACGAGTATATAGACAACATCCGCAAGGAGGATATCTTCTCGGAGGTTCAGTCTGAACCATCCATCGTTGCCGGACAAGAGGGAGTGACACTCTCATACGTCATGAATGTTGGCATCAACAGCTTCCGCTGCAAATCCGCCTGCTTTGTCTACGAAGGAAACCTCTATACGGTAGAGATGTACCAGGGTGCTAAAAGCCAGAAGGATTATTTCCCCGTCTATGAAAACGTGATCAGCAGCGAAGCGATCATGGCGGGAAGCTGGAATGTAGCGCCGCCGGTAGCCGAACCCACCGAAGCACCGCAAGCCATCACTCCGTCCGTGCCCGCCCCGGCTCCGCAGAGCGAGGTGACAAAAGCTCCTGCGCCGCCGGCGCCGTCTTCCGGTGGAGATCTGGGGGATTTTTCCTACACCATCAATGGACACGCATACCATTTCCCCACAATGGTTTCGGACCTGGCGCCGGATGACCTTGATCTGGATCAGACACTGGAGCTTTCTTATGAGGCCGATCCTTCCCGGACAGGTGACGAGCTGATCAACACGCTCTATTTCGTCCTGGAGCACTTCCCCAGCCGCGAACTGGCCGGTGTCACCAATCTCACCGGTGCCATCGCCCCGATGGCGGAAGGCGTACTCACCGCGCTGGTGGACACTCAGGCATCTTCGGTCAGCCTGGAGCTCCCGGGAGGCCTTGGAATCGGCAGCAGTGAAGCCTCCATTTCTGCCGCTTTTCCCGAATTCGAGGGACGTGCCATGGATGGCCTGGCCGGTTTCAGAGGTAATGACCTGCTTTACGCCTGCAATGAGCGGGAGGATGGCTGCAATGGTTACGTGATCATCCGCAACGATGCACCTTTTTGCAGTGCCCTGTCCATCATCTGTGAAAATGGAGCCATCCGGGAGATCAACTTCCAGTGCCTTGGCACCGAGACGGCCAGAAGCATTTTTGAAGCGTAGTTAGGATCTGTGCATAAATAACCTATACATCTGACTTGTCTAAATCCGCCCAAGCTGCGTTGGTCTCGTCTTCCGACTCGGTCGGCGC
>CACZQU010000324.1 GCA_902783305.1 uncultured Lachnospiraceae bacterium
CGTCCTCACCCGTGATAAATCCATAGCCTTTTTCGGCATTAAACCATTTGACCGTTCCCTTGTTCATTTTGAATACCTCCATAAAAATAATAATACCTGAAGACCTCAAGGCCTGCTGTGCCCTTTTGGTAAAAATACACAAATACAGCCTGTAAAAAGCAAGTGATTTCACCTAATGTCCTCTTCTTACGCATTATATTCCGCATACATGAAAAAGTCAAGACAAACCGGGTATTTTGTTCCTCAAAGTGTTGCGAGAATAGTAACCGCAAAGTTGAAGGCGGTTTTCGGTAGCAATTCATGAACCAGTATTGTATAATGATTCCGACGTAAAGGAGGACTTTATATGGAGATATTGATCAAGGGAGGGAGACTGATCGATCCGGCTTCTCAGACAGACGGGGTAAGGGATATTCTCGTCAGAGAAGGGAAGGTTGTACAGATTGCAGAGGAGATCCTTATGTCGGGCAGGGAAGACTGTCTGATCGATGCAGCCGGTCTGACCGTGATTCCCGGGATCGTTGACATGCATGTCCATTTCCGGGATCCGGGTCAGACGCAGAAGGAGGACTACCGGAGCGGAGCGGCGGCGGCAGCCAGGGGTGGTGTGACAACGGTCGTGGCGATGCCGAATACTTCCCCGGTTATCGATACGGCGGAGAGATTTCAGGCATGCTGCCGGAAAGCGGAGGAGATCGGCACAATCCATATCCTGCAGGCAGGCTCGCTGACCATGGGAGAACAGGGGACTGAGCTGTCAGATATCTCCGGAATGGCGAGGGCGGGAGTAAAAGTACTCTCCGAGGACGGAAAATCGGTCATGAACGCCGCCCTGGCCAGGGAAGCTTTCCGTCAGGCGGCGGAAAACGGTCTGCTGATTCTGGATCATTGCGAGGATATCGATCTTCGGGGAGACGGCTGCATGAATCAGGACAGAAACTCTGTCAGGCTTGGGCTTAAGGGGATCAGCTCCAGCGTAGAGGACACCATATCTGCCCGGGATATGATTTTAGCCGCGGAAACCGGAGCCAGGCTGCATCTTTGTCATGTATCCACGAAAAATGTGGTAATAATGCTTCGGTTTGCCCATCAGAATGGTCTGGATGGAATTACAGCGGAAATCTGTCCTCATCATTTTATTCTTTCCTCCGATGATATTGTACGCGACGATCCGGATTATAAAATGAATCCGCCACTGAGAACGCCGGAAGATGTCCGGGAGCTGAGGCGCGGGCTTGCGGACGGAACGATTGCGGTGATCAGTACCGACCATGCGCCGCATACAAAGGAAGATAAAGCCGGTTCCATGAAAACGGCTGCGTTTGGCATTGTCGGCCTGGAAACCAGCTTTGCCCTGTCATATACGCATCTGGTCAGAACCGGTGTCCTGACTTTGCTTCAGCTCGTGGAAAAAATGTGCTATAATCCTGCGAGGCTCCTGGGACTGGAATGCGGCGCCATTTACGCCGGTGGTCCTGCGGATCTTGTCATTGCCGACCTGGAGCACTCCTTCCGGATCGACCGGAACCGGTTTGCTTCCAAAGGGAGGAACACTCCCTTTGACGGCTGGGAAGTCTACGGAAACATCAAAAAAACGATTTGTGATGGGAGGATCCTGTATGATTCAGAAGCTGATTAAGAGAATCGTAAAAACGGATGCACCGGTGGTCGTGGGACTGGATCCCATGCTTTCCTATATTCCGCCTTTCCTTCTGGAAAAAGCATTCAGCGAGCAGGGGGAGACCCTTGAGGGAGCTGCGCAGGCGGTCTGGGAGTACAATAAAGGCCTCGTGGATTCTTTCTGCGACCTGGTTCCCGCGGTAAAGCCTCAGATTGCCATGTATGAGCAGTTTGGCCTGCCCGGCCTTGCCGTGTACAAAAAGACGGTTGACTACTGCCATGAAAAAGGCCTTATTGTGATCGGAGATGTCAAACGCGGCGACATCGGATCCACCTCCGCGGCATATGCGGCAGCCCATCTCGGAAGGGTGCAGGTGGGGAGCAGATCCTGCCCTGTTTTTGATGAGGATTTTGCTACGGTCAATCCTTATCTGGGGACAGACGGGATACAGCCTTTTCTTGATGTATGCGGTCAGGAAGGAAAAGGCATTTTTGTTCTGGCAAAGACGTCCAATCCCTCCAGCGGGGAGTTCCAGGACCGGCTGATTGACGGACGGCCGCTCTATGAGCTGGTCGGAGAGAAGATCGCCAGTTGGGGAAGCGGGCTGATGGAGGACGGTTATTCGGAAGTCGGTGCTGTCGTAGGAGCAACCTATCCGGAAGTGGGAAAGGTTCTTCGGGAGCTTATGCCGCACACCTTTATTCTTGTTCCGGGATATGGGGCACAGGGAGGCAAGGGTTCTGACCTGAAGGTCTTTTTTCATCAGGACGGACTGGGCGCTTTGGTCAATTCCTCGCGGGGAATCATTGCGGCCTGGAAGCAGGAAAAATACGCTCCCTCTTCTCCGGAAGGGTATGGTGAAGCGGCGAGGAAGGCCGTGCTGGATATGACGGCGGATCTGAGAGCCGCGCGTTTCTCATAACCGGGCAGAGAAGGGAGTCGGATACCATAGAAGCTGTGAAGCAGCAGGCAGGCGGAGACGGCATCCGTCCGCAATGACGTGAGAGTAAACTTGTGGTTATGGATCAGGAGGAGCCATGGGCGGAAAATACTATGCCAGATGTAAAGTGATCAGTCAGGACATGATTGCGGAGAGAATCTACAGCCTCTGGCTTCAGGCTGAGGATATCGCTGCCGCAGCTATTGCGGGACAGTTTGTCAATCTTTATACGGAGGATGGGAGCAAACTCCTTCCCCGGCCGGTCAGCCTTTGCGAAATCCGCAGGGAAGAAGGTAAGATCCGCCTGGTTTACCGGGCGGGAGCCAGGGGAACCGGAACGGACAGTTTTTCCCGTTACAGGGAGGGAGATGAGATGACCGTGTTCGGTCCTCTTGGAAACGGGTTTCCGCTTGAGGCCTGCGCCGGCAGGACAGCCGTGCTCCTTGGCGGGGGGATCGGAATTCCTCCCATGCTTGCGCTTGCCGCTGCCCTCAACGGGGTACGGTGGGAGAGCGGAGAAAAGCCCAGGGTGGAAGCGGTACTGGGATACAATGATGAGATTTTTCTGGCGGAGGAATTCCGTCCTTATGGAAAGGTGACGCTGGCTTCCCTGTCCGGCTCATATGGCGTCAGGGGGACGGTTCTGGATGCCTTGAAGGCTGGCGGGATCCGTCCGGATATCATTTATGCCTGCGGTCCCGCACCTATGCTGCGGGCGGTGAAGGAGTATGCAAGGCAGATTCAGGCAGACTGCTGGATCAGCATGGAGGAGAGGATGGCTTGCGGAATCGGCGCCTGTCTGGGCTGCGTATGCCAGAGTACTCAGGTGGACGGACATTCCATGGTGAAAAACAAAAGAATCTGCAAGGAAGGACCGGTGTTTCCCGCTGAGAGCATTGTGATATAGACCGGGTAAGGAGAGAAAACAAGATGGAAAGGATGAGCGTAGAGATTGCAGGGGTCAAACTGAAAAACCCTGTCATGACCGCGTCCGGGACATTCGGATCCGGACTGGAATATGGTGAATTCCTGGATCTGGATAAGCTTGGAGCGATCGTGACAAAGGGAGTTTCCCTCACTCCCTGGGAAGGCAACCCGGTTCCCCGCATCGCGGAAACTCCAGCGGGGATGATGAATGCTATCGGACTACAGAATCCGGGGATAGAAACGTTTATAAAAAGGGATCTGCCTTTTCTCGCCGCCCGGGATGTCAAAGTAATGGTGAATGTATGCGGGCATACGGTGGAGGAGTACTGTGAAGTGGTTTCACGGCTTGCGGACCAGAAGGTGGATCTTCTGGAAATCAATGTATCCTGTCCCAATGTCTCCTCAGGCGGGATTGCTTTCGGGCAGGATCCAAGGGCACTGGCGAAAGTGACAAAGGCGGTGAAGCGGGCCGCCCGCCAGCC
>CACZQU010000325.1 GCA_902783305.1 uncultured Lachnospiraceae bacterium
CCATCCAAAAAACCTGAGAGAGGAGGCTTACGGCATGCAACAGGACTGCGTACTCACCATGCGCGGTATCGGGAAGCAGTTCCCAGGTGTCCGGGCGCTGCACAACGTGGATTTTACACTGAGGAAAGGGGAGATCCACGCGCTGATGGGCGAGAATGGCGCCGGTAAATCCACGCTGATCAAAGTACTTACGGGTGTATATCCCATGGACACAGGCAAAATACAGGTGGAGGGACAGGATGTGCGTATCCACTCTCCACAGGATGCGCTAAGTTGCGGCATCTCTACTGTCTATCAAGAGATCACGCTCTGCCCCAACCTGACTGTGGCGGAAAACATGTATATCGGGCGTGAGGACAGTGCCTGGATAAAAAGCCGGGATTATGAGAAGCGCGCGGAGGTTATCCTGAACAACCTCGGGATTCCTGCCCGCAGCCGCCAGCAGCTGGCAAGCTGTTCACTGGCAGTTCAACAGATGGTAGCCATCGCCCGTGCGGTGGACATGAAATGTAAGGTGCTGATCCTGGATGAGCCGACCTCCTCCCTGGACGATAAGGAAGTGAATATGCTTTTTAACCTGATGCGTGATCTGCGCTCGCAGGGTGTTGGCATCATCTTTGTAACGCATTTCCTGGAGCAGGTCTATGAGGTCTGCGACCGTATTACGGTACTGCGCAACGGCGAACTGGTGGGTGAATATCTCATAGAAGACCTGCCGCAGGTTCAGCTGGTGGCACGGATGATGGGCAAGGATCTGGATGAGCTCAACAGCCTGAGTGAGTTTGAATCCCAAAAGGCTGTCGAAGGGGAGATCCTCTATGAGGCGGAAGATCTGTCCAGCAACATGTCCAGACCTTTCAGTTTTCATATCCGGCAGGGCGAGGTCAATGGCTTTACCGGTCTGCTTGGCTCCGGACGCAGTGAGAGTGTACGAGCGATCTTTGGCGCAGACAAAGTTACGGGAGGCCGGGTGAAGGTAAATGGTAAGCCGGTAAAGATAACAAAACCCTATGACGCGATGAAAAACGGCATCGGTTACCTTGCTGAGGACCGCAAGCGGGACGGCATCATCGCCGAGCTGAGCGTGCGTGAAAACATTATGCTGGCTCTGCAGGTGATGAACGGTTTCTTCAAGCCCATCAACAGAAGCGAATCGGAAGCCTTTGCCGAGGAATATATCAAGGCGCTGAACATCAAAACCGCCGGCAAGGAGACCCCTGTGGGCTCCCTCAGCGGCGGAAATCAGCAAAAGGTAATCCTTGCGAGATGGCTGCTGACTCATCCGAATTACCTGATCCTGGATGAGCCGACACGTGGTATCGACATCGGTACCAAGCTTGAGATCCAGAAGCTGGTGCTCAAGCTGGCGGAGGACGGCGTCAGCGTGACGTTTATCTCTTCAGAGGTGGAGGAAATGCTGCGTACCTGCAGCCGCCTCATTGTCATGCGAGACGGCCGGCAGGTGGGAGAACTGACCGGTCAGGATCTCAACCAGGCACAGGTGATGAAAACCATTGCGGGAGGAGGCACGGAAAATGGCTGAAAAAAAACATGGACAGCATTTGGTTTTAGGTCAGCTGGCTATCCCGATCATTGCGGTATGTCTGTTGATCATTTTTAATCTTATCCGTGACCCCGGCTTTTTCAGCATCGAGACAAAGCTGAACAATGACGGCAACATCGTACTGGCGGGCAACCTGATCAGTATTATTAACGGCGCGAGTGAGCTGGCCATACTCGCTATGGGCATGACACTGGTCACGGCCGCCTGCGGCGGGCAGGACATTTCTGTCGGTGCGGCAGCGGCCATCGCAGGCAGTGTATTTGTTAAAGTACTCAAAGGCCCCCAGATGATTACGGGCGGCACAGCTATACTGGCCTTTCTCGCCGCATGCCTGGTGGCCGTCATCTTTGGCGCATTCAACGGTACGCTGGTCGCAATCTTCCGCATCCAGCCCATGATCGCTACACTGATCCTGTATACCTGTGGACGTTCCATCGCCTATTGGATTAACGGCGGCGCGACACCTACGGTTTCCAGCCCGATCATCAACGCGGCAGGCAGCGTTATCCCCGGTATTCCCATTCCCACGCCGGTGATTATCGTGGTTGTCACGGCTGTACTGTTTTCTCTTCTTTTCCGGTTTACCACCCTGAGATTATACACCCAGACGGTCGGCATCAACCAGAGCGCGGCGCGCCTCAACGGGATCAACACCACGCTGATCAAGCTGTTGTCCTTTGTAACCCTGGGGGTATGTGTTTCCATTTCGGGCTGTATCGGTGTCAGCCGTCTCGGGCTCATCAACCATGAAACTCTGCTGCTCGACATCGAGATGGATACGATCCTTGCGGTGGCCATCGGCGGCAACAGCCTTGGGGGCGGCAGGTTCAGGCTGAGCGGCAGTATTCTGGGGGCCTATGTGATACAGATGCTGACCATTACCCTTTATGCCATGAAGGTTCCCTCTACTGACGTCAAGGCGTACAAAGCCATCGTGATCATTCTGCTGGTGGTGATCGGCTCGCCGGTGGTCAAACGCTGGTTTGCCGGTCAGATGACGCGTATGCGCTCCGGCAGCCCGGCAGCAGCAAAAGAAAGGGAGGTATGAATGACATGAAGCCAAAACGCGAACCGTTGACAGATACTCAGCTCCTGATGTCCATCACGATCGGCATTTTCATCGTGATGTATGGACTGGCGATGATGCTGCTGCAGGGCGGCTTTCTCAAAGCGCAGCAGATTTTTGACCTGCTGAATGACAACGCAAGCCTTATCATCGTCTCCTGCGGCCTGACTGTCGTGATGATCGGAGGCGGTATAGATATCAGCGTCGGCGGGATCACCTCCCTGGTGGTCATGAGCTGTATACTCTACCTCAACGGCGGAGGTAATATCTTTGTGTCAATGCTGCTGGCGCTGGGCATCGGCATGGCTTTTGGCGCGGTACATGGCCTGCTCATCAGCTATCTGGAAATCCAGCCTTTTATCGTGACCTTGGCCGGAATGTTCTTTGCCCGCGGAATGACAACCATCCTTTCCGTCAACCCACAGAAGGTTACTCATGAAGCCTTCAACGCCATGAGGAGCACCAAGATCGAGATTCCCTGGCTGGGATATATCGCCAAAAACGGAAATCTTATTCCCGCCCGTATGGAGCTGGGTGTAGTGGCTGCGTTTGTCTGCATTCTGATGGTGTTTATCCTCCTCAGGTACCGCCGGCTCGGAAGGAATACCTATGCGATAGGCGGTAATCAGCTAAGTGCGCTGATGCTGGGAATCAATGTGAAAAAGACCCGCTTTCTGACCTATCTGATCAGCGGATTTCTCAGCGGGGTTTCCGGTTATGTTTTTATGATGCACACAGGAGCGGCCAATGCTACCAATGCGGCAGGGATGGAAATGAATGCCATCGCTTCCTCCATCATCGGAGGCACACTGCTCACCGGTGGTGTGGGGAATGTTATCGGCACATTTTTCGGGACCATGTCGCTTACTACGATCAAGAAAATCGTTGTTTCCAGCGGTTTGAAGGATCCATGGTGGCAGAGCATTACGTCCGGAGGGATGCTGTGCTTCTTTATTCTGCTTCAGAGCGTGGTGCTTAGCCAGAGAGGGAAACGCAGAGGAGGAAAATAACTTTGTAACTGTAAAGTCATGCGCTGAAATAACTGAAAAATCTGAATGGTGAGTTTGCTCACCAGGCGGATTTTTCAGTTGTTCCAGCATATGACGCGCTTACGTCAAGCCTCAGATTTGCTGCCTGCAGCAAATCTGAGGCTGCATGGCTTTATAGTTGTTTTTTTATCCTGTACAGGTTGAATATGTGATCCATGGTAAACAACCCTGCCGGGAAAGACTTTCCGGCAGGGTGTTCTTATGAGGCTGAGGGATGCTGAACAGGATGTCCATACTTGATGTGAAAGAATTCCTGTGATATATTTACTGGTATAAAGAAAACAGGACTGTTTTTTTTGCCTGTGTGAACAAGAATGTGTATGGTATTTTTCATGGAAGGCTGGGAACAGTTTGATGGAGTACATTTTTGATAACGGAAGGATATATACGCAGGCAGGAAGGATTGCTTCTGCCATCGCTGTATCCGGATGCCGGATCGCCGCGGTCGGTTCGAATGACGAAATCTGCCGGATGCAGTCTGAAAAGACAAAGCGGATTGATCTGAAGGGGCGTTGTGTGGTTCCCGGATTTACGGACAGCCACTGCCATGTTCTGTACGGGGGACTGGCAGCCGAACAGCTTTCCCTGCGCGAAACAACTTCGATCTGCGGGATGATCCGGGAAATACAGGCTTATATCAAAGAAAAAAAGCTTTCGCCCGGAACCTGGATTCTCGCTTCCGGTTATGACCATAATATTTTTCCGGAGGGAAGGCATCCGGACGTTAAGGATCTTGACGCCGTTTCAGAAGAACATCCCATTCTGATTGAACGGGTATGTGGTCATATCGGTGCAGCCAATTCCCTGGCGCTTGCATTGACCGGGTTTGACCGGGAACAGGTGTTTCCGGGAGGCGGAAGGATTGAGAGAGGGCCGGATACAAAGCCCAACGGAATTCTGGTGGAAACGGTTCTGGACCGGATCAAAGACCACCTGCCCAAACCGACTGTTGAAGAGTCTGCCCGGGCAATCCGGCGGATATTCGCAGAGGCGTCCTCATACGGAGTTACTTCCATGCATACGGATGATGTGGCGGGTTCTACGCTGGAAACCGTCATGAGCGCTTATCAAAGAGTGAAGGAGGAAGGGAAAGCTACGGTACGTATCTGGGAAGAAGTACAGGCTCCCCGGATTCCGGATATCCGGGAATTTCTGAAAAAAGGATTCCGCACAGGGGATGGAGACCGGTTTTTCAGAATAGGGAATATCAAGCTGATTACGGACGGATCGCTTGGGGCGCGTACCGCCTTGATGTCACAGCCATACAACGATGACCCGGTAAACACCGGCGTACAGGTTTATACCCAGGAAGAATTAAATGAAGTTGTCCGGTTTGCCCATCTATCCGGTATGCAGGTAGCCTGCCATGCGATAGGAGACGGGGCGGCTGCACAGTGTGCTGCTGCCATGTCCGCTGCTTACAGGTCGGATGGAAGGGATCTTCGGAACCGGATTGTCCACTGTCAGTTTGTCAATGATTCGGTTCTTTCGGTTATGCGGGAGGGACACGTATGCGCAGACGTCCAGCCTGCCTTCCTGGCCAGCGACCTTCCGATGATACACAGCCGTACCGGAAGCAGGGACAGCGGTGGTTACGCCTGGAAATCCCTGATGGATAACGGGATCCTGCTGGGAGGCGGATCAGACAGTCCGGTGGAGACCTTCAATCCCATCTGGGGGATTCATTGTGCCGTCAACCGGACGGATGCCGGCGGATTACCGGACGGAGGCTGGCATGCAGACGAAAAGCTTACGGTAGAGGAAGCGGTGCGGATGTATACCGTAAACGGAGCCTTCCTTTCTCTGGAGGAAGAAGAGAAGGGTACGCTGGAAACCGGAAAGCTGGCTGATTTTGTAGTTCTGGACAGAGATATCTATGAGATTGATCCGACAGATATCAAAAATACCCGGGTAGTGATGACCATTATGGACGGGAAAATCGTTTTCCATAATCCGGTTCCTGCCTGAATAATTTACAGAGAGGAAAAACCGGTGCTGAAATATATTGGAAAAAGGCTTCTGCAAATGCTCGCGGTGTTATTTATTACTTCTGTTCTGATTTTTGTCATGGTACGGGCGACGCCTTCTGATCCGATCGCTTCGCTGACAAAAGGAAAAAAGATAAGCAATGAAACCCGGCAGGCACTGACGGTGAAATATCACCTGGACAAATCCCCTGCCCGGCAATACGTGATCTGGATTTCCGGGGTTTTCCGGGGAGATCTGGGAGAAAGCTTTGACCGGAAACAGCCGGTGACGTCGCTTCTGGCCGCCCGGCTTCCGACTACTTTGCAGATCGTTCTTATGAGTGCGGTCATTGCCCTGGTACTGTCCATCCCCATTGGCATTCTCTGCGCCGTCCGGATGAATACAGTTCTCGACCGCATCCTGTCTGTCCTTACGCTGATTTTTGCTGCCTCGCCGGTGTTTCTGACGGCGCTGATCCTGATGTTTGTTTTCGCGCTGAAGCTGGGATTGTTTCC
>CACZQU010000326.1 GCA_902783305.1 uncultured Lachnospiraceae bacterium
AAGCTTACAAATATCGCATACAGTGCCCAAAAGAAGACAAACAGTCTCTTTGGTGACATTATCTCATCGGAGAGCGAGGGCGTATCTGAATCTACAGCCATTATCCGCAATATCCGTCATCTTGAGAATCTGGATGAAAAGATTTCGAATCTGGATAATTACGAAAGTGCAGCATCGCAAGAATTGAATATCGTGAAAGCTGAACAGCAAACGGATTTGGACTGGGATGTTTTTTGCGAGGAAGTTCATAAGTCTTCTGAGACTTCGGACGATGTTGTAATATATTACAGTGTTCTGAATAGTGACTTAAAAACAGAAAAAGGGACTTTTATGCCTGTAAGTCCGTCTTATGGAATCGATTACGATGGACGAGGACATTCGGTTTCTAATATCGCTGTTAAAAACTCCGGGGACTCCGGATTATTTGGGTCTTTGGGCAGTACAGAAATTAGCTGCAGCATTTCCGATCTCGAGTTAATCAATTTCAGTATTTCTTCTGAGTCTGGTGATGCCGGAGCATTGGCTGGATCCTTGGAGAATACTATGGTTTCTAATGTGCTGGTTCGCCATACTGATGATTCAGATCCTGATGACTGTACGATTTCAGCTTCCGGAAGTGTGGGAGGACTTGTTGGCTCTGCCGGGAACGCAGATATTTCCGAATGTGCCGCTTCGGTATATGTGAAAAGCACAGCCGGCGATGCCGGAGGCTTAGTCGGAGAAGCAGATGGATGCTCAATTTCAGGATGCTATTCCGGCGGTCATACCGAGGATGGTCAATATCCTGCGGCGGTTGCGGAAACAGCAGCAGATAAAACGTTTGACGTCACAGCAGATGGAAACGGCGGAGGATTGGTTGGAACTACCTCCGGCAGCACCACCATATCAGAGTGCTATTCCACCTGCTCTGTGACAGGCGGAACTGTCGGCGGGTTTGCGGGCACGATCAGCTCAGGAACCAAAGTGGAGAAATGTTACTCCACGGGATGGGTGGAAGCTGCTTCCGATTCGGGGAAAGAAGGTGCTTTTGCCGGTTCATTCTCCGGCTCTGTGGAGAACTGCCTGTACTATGAAATCATCAATGAGCGGGTCGATAAGGATGCAGGAACTGTGGAATACCTGTCTGCAGTGGGCGAAGGGGGAGAGGAAGACGGAAGTAAAGCTGGAATCTCTCCGCTGGATGAGGATGCAGGAACTTATAATACCTTCTGCGGAAAACCGGATAAGTGGCGGGATGCTGCTCCTTATGATGAAGAAGCTCTGAAGAAGTATTACACAAGCCCGACATCATCTGATAAGGCAGCTTACCCTTACCCCCAGTATTGTGAACAATCAACAGATGAAGATGCTCCGGTTCTGTTTGCGGCAACCCACTACGGCGACTGGCCGGCTCCGGAAATCTGGGTCATCAATGAATCCGCTTCCTGAAATACGGGGAGCAGAAACAGCAGCGTTGAATTTTCCCTGACCTGAAACTGCTGTTGAAGCACCAGAAAGAAGGCTGACTGTGAATCGTAAACTTCCGATCGGTATTCAGGATTTTGCTACGTTGAGAAAAGATCATTACCTTTATGTGGACAAAACCGGATACATCTATCAGTTAGTTCATGAGGGGAAACCTTATTTCCTCAGCAGACCACGACGGTTCGGGAAAAGCCTTCTGCTTTCTACCCTTCGCGCCTACTGGGAAGGGAGAAGTGATCTGTTTCAAGGGCTTGAAATAGAAAAACTGGAGGCGGACAGTGAAAATGCGTGGCAGCCATATCCGGTTTTTCTCTTTGACTTCAATCGGAGCGGATATACAAAGGAAAGACTGGAGGATTTGCTGACTACCTTTTTAATGGAATGGGAAGCAGTCTGGCATTTTGAGGAAAATGCTTCCTGCTCTGTGCTCAGCATCCGGTTTCAGAATCTTTTAAAGAAAGCATTTGATCAGACAGGGAAACGGAGTGTTGTGCTGGTAGACGAATATGATAAACCGTTTCTGGACGCTTTGGAAATGCCGGATCAGGCAGAACACAACAAAGAAGTGTTCAGAAGCTTTTTCGGTTCGTTGAAAAGCTCTGACGAATTCCTGGAGTTTGTGTTTATTACCGGAGTGACGAAATTCAGCAAGATCAGTATTTTCAGCGATTTAAATCAGCTTAATGATATATCCCTTAGTGAGGAGTATGCCGGATTATGTGGAATTACGGAAGAGGAGCTTTGCAGAACCTTCTGGCCGGAAATATCGGAAATGGCTGAAACACAGGAAATTGACGCGGGTCAATGTCTGAGACTACTGAGACAGTATTATGACGGATACTGTTTTCATCCTTCCGGACCGGGAGTCTATAATCCGTTTAGTGTTCTGAAAGCATTGTACGAAAGAGAGTTTGGTTCGTACTGGTTTGAAACAGGAACTCCCGGGTTCCTGGTACGCAAACTGAAGGATCTGCATTTTGATGTGCAGAGGTTTGAAAACAGTACATTGTATATAGGAAAAAAAGCTCTTTCCGATTACCAGGCTGACAATCCGGATCCTGTCCCTTTACTGTATCAGACAGGATACTTAACGATATCTGATTATAATAAGCGGCTGGATCGTTATACTCTGGATTTTCCGAACGAAGAAGTGAAATATGGGTTTCTCGAAAGTCTCATGCCGGTTTATGTACGGGATTACGGATCAGCGACAGGCAAAGATATTTATTCCCTGGACAGTTATGTTGAGAGTGGAAAAACTGATGAAGTAAAAAATGTATTTATTTCATTATTTGCGAGTATCCCCTATACAACTCATGATGCTCCTTTTGAGCATTATTTTCAGACAGTGATTTTCATTGTATTTACACTTCTGGGGAAATATGTACAATGTGAAATCCATACTTTTCAAGGGAGAATTGACTGTGTAGTCGAAACAGACCGATATGTCTGGATTTTTGAGTTTAAACGGGACGAAAGCGCGAGGGAAGCACTTCGACAGATAAAGGACTGCGGATATGCTGTTCCTTATGTGGCAGACAAACGTACGGTGATCTGTGTGGTGGCAGGTTTTGATTCAAAAAGCAGAATGCTGACAGACTGGCAGATAGAAATGCCGGAACGAAAATAATATGGATTCTTACCGGAATATTGCCATTCCTCTACATTTTTGATATCATTATGACAAATGTAAGACCGGAAAAGGTAGGCGAGAACACTGCATGTTTGAAAATTTTAACAAAAAAAAGACTCCCGGCAAGGGCTATCTTCGTCTGGGAGATCTGCTGATTTCCGCAGGGCTGATCACGGCTGAGCAGCTGGACGAGGGCTTGCGGCTTCAAAAAAATTCCAATAAGCGGCTTGGTACAGTTCTTCTGGAAAACGGATTCATCACGGAGAGTGATCTGATCGAAGCGCTTCAGATGCAGCTTGGCATCGAGTTTGTCGATCTGGCCAAGATCAACATTCCTACGGAGCTGGCCCAAGTTGTTCCGAAAAATATCGCGAAGCAGTATCAGGTCGTTCCGGTCAGGATTGTCCGGGATGAGCTGTATCTGGCGATGAGCGATCCTCTGAATTTCTTTGCCATTGAGGAAGTGCGCAAGGCCGTCCGCCGCAAGGTGGTGCCGATGGTGGCTATGACAGCCGCAGTCGAACGGGCGATCCAGGTGCTTTACGGAAATGAAGGCGCCGCGAAAGCTATCGAGGAGATGAAGCGGGAGGCTGCCCTGACCAGTGAAGGAGCCGCGTCAGGGGACGCTGCTTTTGCGGCGAACCAGGTAGGAGAGGAAACGATCAACCAGGCTCCTGCGATCCGACTGGTGAATGCCATTATCGAGAGAGCAGTAACAGAGCGGTCCAGCGATATTCATATGGAGCCCCGTGAGACAGAGTTTTCCGTCCGTATGAGAATTGACGGTTTGCTCCGGGATATTCTGACTGTTCCCAGAGAGCTGCAGGCAGCGGTAACCTCCCGTATGAAGGTCATGAGCGGCCTGGACATCACGGAACGCCGGGTGCCTCAGGACGGCCGCTTTAATGTGAAGGTTCATGACCATGAGATTGACCTGCGTGTCTCCACTCTGCCCACAGTCTACGGGGAAAAAATCGTTCTCCGTCTTCTGGACAAAACCGGAGTGAAGCTGGAAAAGGGTTCCATCGGACTGACGGGAGACGATCTGGAGAAATATCAGAAGCTGATTCATATCAAAAACGGCGTGATCCTGATCGTCGGTCCTACCGGAAGCGGTAAGTCCACGACGATGTATACGATGATCGGGGAGATGAATACCAGGGAGGTCAACCTGGTCACTTTGGAGGATCCCGTCGAGTACAATATTGACGGCATCAATCAGGTACAGATCAATGAAAAGATCGGCATGACCTTTGCCAGCGGCCTGCGAGCCATCCTGCGGCAGGACCCGGATATCATCGCGGTCGGTGAGATCCGTGACGGAGAGACAGCAGAAATCGCCATGCGGTCGGCCATCACCGGTCATGTGGTTCTCTCCACTATCCATACCAGCGATGCGCTGGGGACGGTGGAAAGACTGGTTGACATGGGAGTAGAGCCCTATCTGGTGGCCAGCGCGCTGAAGGGTGTTCTGTCCCAGAGGCTGGTACGCCGGATCTGTCCGAACTGCCGCCGTTCCTATGAACCTTCGGAGGAGGAGCAGAGTGAACTGGGTCTTCCGAAGAAGCCGGGACGGATGTTCTATAAAGGTGCCGGCTGTCCGGAATGCTTTGACACGGGATATCGGGGACGAATCGCGGTTTTTGAGATTTTCCCGTTGAGCATCACTGTCCGGCGGAAAATTGCCAGCCGGGCGAGCAGAGAGGAAATTGAAAATCTTCTGACACAGCCCGGGAGCGGTTTTGTCTCCCTGAAGGACAACGCCATCCGTCTGGTGGAGGAGGGGATCACCACCGTTGACGAAGTACTCCGTGTAATCTATGAGGATATCTGACAGAAGCAGCAGGAGGTTTTTATGTACATTGAAGAATTAGTGGAAAAGGCTCGAAATGACCATGCTTCTGACATTCACCTGATCTATGGGCTCCCGCCCAAGTACCGCAAAAACGGACAGCTTGAAGACATGTCTCCGGATCCTCTCACACAGGAGCAGTGCATCGCCATCGCGAAGGAGCTGGCGAAGGATTCCTATGGGGAGTATGAGCGGACAGGAGAGCTGGATGC
>CACZQU010000327.1 GCA_902783305.1 uncultured Lachnospiraceae bacterium
GCGCCGACCGAGTCGGGAGACGAGACCGAGTGAGAACGTGCCATTTCGGGTACCATTCGCCCGCGCGTGGCTTTACGGTTAATCCGTGAGAAAGTAACCCATGAGAACCGGTGTTCTGATCTTCCCGATCTTCTTTTCCTGCTCTTCGCTTATCTGTGACCAACAGGAGACGATACGGTAACCTGAAACAGATTCAGGCTTCATCTCCTCACTCGTGATCTCTCTTGTATCGGATATGGTCTCCTCTGCTTTGCACAACCTGATATCCTGTCCTGGCTACCCGTGACGACATACACCGGATACATTCTGCCGCCTCATCCCCGGTGCAGATCTTATTGTCATACAGCAGATATTTCCCGCGGACATTCACCGGAGAAAGGTTCGGCATGACAACATTTGCTCCTGCGGTAATTCCCTTTTCACGTCCCAGAGGATCAAGTGTACCAAGCGCAGTTGTCGCCGGAAGCAATACTTCAGGCAAAAGCAGCCGGATAACCGATAACAGCCGGAGAGTCATCCGGACTGACCCTGGCTGATGATCTGCGTATATGGTATCGTGGTGAGGAATAAAAGGACCTATCCCTACCATCTCAGGCCTGAACTCCTGAAGAAACCTTAAATCTCTTACCAGGTGCTCAACCTTCTGTCCGGGAGAACCTACCATCATGCCGCATCCCACCTGGTAACCTGTCGCCCGCAAATCCCGAAGGCATTGCATCCGGTGATCAAATGACATGTTCGCCGGATGCAGCGTCCCATAATGGTCTTTGTCTGCAGTCTCATGACGAAGCAGGTATCTGTCCGCACCGGCTTCGTAAAATTTCCGGTAACTTTCTCTCTCCCATTCACCGACAGATAATGTGACCGCACAGTCCGGATGGCGTTTTTTCAATGTACTTACGATGGAAACAATACGCTCTTCTGTAAAATACGGGTCTTCACCGCCTTGCAGAACGAAAGTGCGAAATCCCAGATCATACCCCTGATCACTGCAGGCGATGATCTCCTCCGCATTGAGGCGGTATCTTTCCACATTTTTATTCCCGGCCCGGATCCCGCAATAATAACAATTGTTCCTGCAATAGTTTGTAAATTCGATCAGGCCGCGCAGGTAAACATCCCTTCCATAAATGCTTTCTCTGACGGTTCTGGCTTTTGCAGACAAATCGTCACTGAAATGCGGATCATCGCAGAGTAAGACAGAAGCAAGCTCGTCATCGGATAAATCCCTGTCTCGTTCAAGCTTATCAGCCAATCTCATAAAAGAATCCATTTTTGTCTCTGTCATTATCCATTCACCTCAGCTTCATAGATCAGTTCTCCCAGTGTCTGAAACAGATGATCTGGTTCCACAGGCTTTGATAAATGTGCATTCATCCCAGCCTGAAGGGAACGCTGTACATCCTCGTCAAAAGCATTCGCTGTCAGGGCAATAACAGGAATCTTTTTCGCATCCTCCCTGTCCAGTGCCCGGATCGCGGCAGCAGCCTCCAGGCCATCCATCTCCGGCATCCTGACGTCCATCAGTATGGCTGAATAAGTACCCGGCATACTGTCGCGGAACATTTCTACGGCAATTCTGCCGTTTTTCGCATGATCTGTTTCGATGTTTTCCATTTCAAGGATATCCATCATGATTTCCGCATTCATCTCAATATCCTCTGCCAGCAGGATGCGGCGTCCTTCCAGACAGGCCCGCTTCTTTTCCTTAAAGAGGCTCATATTGTTCCGACGGGCAATACGCTGAAATTCCTCGATGATATTTGAGGCAAAAAGCGGTTTGGAAAGGAAACTGTCCACACCTGCTTCCTTAGCATCCTCCTGAATATCATCCCAGTTATATGCCGTCAGGACGACAACGGTACTCTCGGTATTATAAAGCTCCCTGATTTTCTTTGATGCCTCAAGCCCGTTCATTTCAGGCATGCTCCAGTCCATCAGAACCAGATTATATGGTGTCTGCTTTGTGTGCTGTACTTCCATCATCCGCAGGGCTTCGGCGCCTGAAGTACAGACATCTGCCTTGACGCCGACTTCATCCAGCACCATTCTGGCGTTTTCAGCGGCAACCTCGTCGTCATCAACCACCAGAATATGCATTTTCTTTGGGTCAATCGAATCCTCCCTTTCCGGTCCCTGACGGACGGTATTCCGCAGCGTGACAACAACGATAAATGTACTGCCGACACCCTTTTCAGACTCGACGCTGATTGTCCCGTTCATCTCTTCAACGATTCTTCTGGAGATCGCCATACCCAGTCCGGTACTGCCATATTTGTTTTTTGTTGTACTGTCCTCCTGTGAAAAAGCATCGAAGATTTTCGGTATGTATTCTTTATCCATGCCGATTCCCGTATCCTTGATGCAGAAACGAAGTGTTGACTGCTCCTCAAACACTGCCGTTTTTTCTATTGTCATGGTAACGCTTCCAGGAGATTCCGTAAACTTAATCGCATTGGAAAGGATGTTGAGAAGAACCTCCTTCAGCTTCATATCGTCACCGATATAATAATCGTCAACCTTATTCAGAATACGGCATTCATAGGTAAGCTTCTTATCTCTGCACTGGGACATGACCATGGTGTTGATCTGCTCCAGCATAAAGCTGAACGAAAACTCTTCTCTGCGAAGGTTCATCCGGCCTGATTCAATACGGCTCATGTCCAGGATATCGTTAATCAGGGCTAACAGATGACGGGCGCTGCTGCCTATTTTTTCCAGGTATTCCCGTGTTTTTTCCGAAAGAGCATTATCCTGCAAAGCGAGATTATCCAGCCCGATGATCGCATTCATAGGGGTGCGGATTTCATGGCTCATATTGGACAGGAAGGATGTTTTTGCACGGTTTGCTTCCTCAGCCACATTCAGCGCTTCAGCCAGCATTTCATTTTTTGCCAGGGTTTCGCGCATTTCCGAGTCAATTTCGGTAAGGCCAAGGCCGACAGCATGAACCATATGATCGTCCCGATCCTCCGCACGGCGTACACCTGCCACGCGGATCATTTCATAGTATTCCCTGTCTCCCTGTATGGCAAGATACCGATAGGCAATAATAGGCTCGGTTTCCAACCTTTTCCGGATGGAGTCCGGATCGATGAAGTTCAGGAAATCCTTCCGGTATTTTTCCGCCACATGATGATCCGCGTACCATTTCAGACGTTCAAGGTAGGAAAAATGGACACCCACCGGGGTCTGCTCCGGGTCATTTGGGTCCCCGCGATAGCAGACGCAGTCATCTTCATCCAGGTTTACATGATAAACACTGCGATAATCCGAAGCCATAGCGGTAATCATGTTGTTTGCCTGCGTATTGGTGTGTGTAACATAGTACCGGAGATTATTTCTTATCTGGGAGATGTTTTCTTCCAGCTCCTGGATATCCTCCGCCCAAAACTTCTCCTGTTTTATATCTTTCCTGTGATCAGGAAATTCCTGCATCAGCCTATCCACATCCCCGGACAGATCCTGCAGGCTTTCGATGATGGCTTCCATTCTTGTACTGAACTGTCTGGTCAGCAGCAAACTGACGACAATACTGACGGTCAGAAACAGGAGGCAGCCGAGCATCACCGTTCTCTGAATCTGTCCAATCTGTGTTTCATACCAGTCAGCATTGAAATCTGCGGTCACCACCGCCGCTACATTACCTTCAGAATCAAAAACCGGGCTGAAAGCACTGTAAAACCGCCCCCAGGCATCTTCATACGGGATATCGTCCACTGAGGACTTACCCTGACTCGCCTCATATAAGGCATCCGTATAGACAACCGGTGAACCGAACTCTCCCGGCATGACCGGATCCGGATCTATGCCGAAGGTGAATGTTTTATCTCCCATATCCCGGACATAGTAGATGTAATCCAGTTCGATATTGTCAAGAAAATGTTTCAGTATATTCAATACTTCCTGGTATTCGGGCGTGTCCTTATCCTGTGCCGTCAGATTTGTAAGGACGTCGCCATCCAGCATGGCAGCCGCTGTATTGACGATATCCAGCATACGATTATTGATCTGAGTTTTTGTAGCATTCCTCGCCTGCCGGACCAGAACGGTACCCAGAGCCAGATTTGTGGTGAGCATAAACAGGGATACCAGGATAACGGATCTGAACCGCAGGCTCATTTTTTTTGTTTTCATATGGTTTTCCTCTAGCATTTTCGGTTTGCAGAAAAGTCTTCATCCAGTATAACAAATCCATCAGCATCTGAACAGGCTGAAAAAGATGTCTGTCAGATTTCTCCGGCCGGATTGTGATGTCCGGATCCATCTTCTGCCTGACGAGAGCTTAAGATGTTACTGTTCACGGTCTGACCTTCCCCGCGCGTTGCTCTTCATTTAAGCCGTGAATAGTTACCTTAAGATAAAATGGAGGTGACATTCCGGAAGTCCTCTTGACGAAACCGGATAATTGTAGGATTATAAATGAGAGGAGACAGTCAGGTATAAAAAATCAGCTTATGCTGAAATGGCAAGGAGTATGGACAAGAAAATGACTATTATTCACAAATTCTGGAAATTGTTTCTTTATGCAGGAGCAGAAAAAGAGGAGTATCATAATCTGCTTCCCAGTATCGGTGAAGAAAACCTGATACTGCTGAAAGTGTTTTCTCAGCTTGCTGCTGTGATGTTTTTTCTGCTGTTCATTGCGAGTATGCTTTCCAATGGCTTTGCTTCGGAAAACAGTATGACCTATCTGGTCTGCTCAATCGCGATGCTGATCATTCTGTTTTGTTCGCATTATGTTCTGCCTGAGCATCCTGCACTTGTTATTGAGTTCGTCTATCTGTTTGAGCTCATCCTTTATGTGTTTGGCATCTATGTTTCAATGCTTCATGCAGAAAAGGCGGCTGTGTCAGCAGTAGCTTTTCTGCTGGTCAGCCCGCTGCTGTTCTATGATCGTCCTGTCAGACTGTCAGCTATGATTGCGGGCGTTGTCGCTGTATTCTGTGGTATCGTTCTCCATTTCAAGGAACCGGATGTAGCGGAAACGGATGTCTGGAATATGATCACCTTCGGTGTAGTGGCAGTATCTACCACGGTGTTCATGATGAGTATTAAAATCCGGGCGCTTGTACAATCCAGCCAGATTGTATACCTGAGTCAGACCGATCTGCTGACCGGGGTCAAAAACCGGAATCATTATGAGAACCGTCTGCAGGGATATCCTGAGTTGTGTACCTCAAACCTGATCTGCGTTTACGCTGACGTAAACGGTCTGCATGAAATGAATAACCGGAATGGACATCCTGCAGGAGACAGAATGCTGCGGGATGTTGCTGAGGCAATGAAGCAGCGCTTTGGCCAGGAGCATACCTACCGCATCGGTGGTGATGAGTTTGTTGCTTTCCGGGTGGATGGACAGC
>CACZQU010000328.1 GCA_902783305.1 uncultured Lachnospiraceae bacterium
AAAATAGGATTTGAGTATAATCATCAATAATACGAATAACGTAAGAAAACGTAAACAGGTTTTCAGAAATGGAGACCATCTGCTATGAATACATGCTGACCGGATCCCTTCAGGACCTGAGCAGTGATCAGACATCCTATCATAACAGTCACGCCCACCGGGTGAAACAGGAGGTACCAATGAATAAAAAATCAGTTTTCCTGCTGATTGCTCTGGCCTTGCTGGCAGGGCTCTGGTCCACGGCAAATGCCGGATCTGTCAAAGGCGAAGAGTCTGCCGCGCCGCTTCAGGAGGGCAGCGTAGTGGAGGGCTTCGAGGTCATCGGGATCCGGGATTATCCGCTGATTGATGCGGTCATCTATCGCTTCCGGCACCAGAAGACCGAGGCAGAGCTCTATTATATTGCCAACGATGATACGAACCGGGCATTTGACCTGACCTTCTTCACCAGAGCCATCGACAATACCGGTCTGCCCCACGTATTTGAACACGCTACCATCCAGGGTTCCAGAAAGTATCCTGGCGAACAGATGTATTTCAACCTGAACTACCAGACCTACAACACGTACATGAACGCCACCACCGGTCAGAATTTCACAGGCTTTCCCGTCGCAAGCCTGTCGGAGGCGCCGCTGTTGAAGCTGGCAGAATTCTACACTGATGCCTGTTTCTACCCCATAGTTATGGAAAATGAGCATATCTTCCGTACCGAGGCGTGGCGCTATCGTCTGGAGAGCGTGGATGCTCCGTTGTCCATCGAGGGTACTGTATACTCTGAAATGCTGGGTGCAACGACATTGCAGGAGCAGGCGGTCAGGAACCTGATCTGCGCAGCCTTCCCCGGCTCTATGACATGCAACAATGCCGGAGGCAGCCCGGATGACATTCCGGACATGACCTGGCAGGATCTGAAGGATTATCATGACCTGTACTACCATCCTTCCAACTGCGCAGCCTACCTGTATGGCTCGTTTGAAGACTACACAGCATTTCTGCGGTTGTTGGACGGCTATTTCTCATCCTTTGAAAAGCGGGAATTCAATCATGAGGATAACGGTTATACCCCGATTACCGAGCCGGTAGAGCTCTCTCTCCCCTTCCCGATGGAATCAGGCACAGACACCGTGCATGCCTCCAGAATACTCTATGCTTTCGTGTGCCCTGGCCTGAAGCAGAAGCTTGATCAGGAGCTGACGCTGGACACGATGACCGATCTTTTATGTATGGACGGATCCGGTCTGCAGCAGCGCCTGCAGGAAGCCATCCCCTACGGTATCTTTACTTCCTATATCGAGATGAGCGCACCAGATGACGCCATCATGTTCTCCGCCAGCAATGTCGATCCGGATGACGCGGAAACCTTCCGGACCATCGTGGACGAGGAACTGGCGAAAATCGCGAAAGATGGCTTTCCCCGGGAGCTGGTAGACAACGTCTCCGCTTCCCTGACAATCTCTGCCCGGCTGACCCGGGAGCGAAGTGATCCTGTGGAAAGACTCTTCATCCCTATGAGCAGCCGATATGCCGACAGCGGCAATCCCTGGGACTTTCCGGACTATCAGGACAGCTTGTTCAAAATGAGTACATGGAACCAGCAGGGGCTGTACGCTCAGGCCGTTTCCGACTGGCTGCTTGACAGTAAGACAACCGCACTGGTAACTACCTACCCTGACCCTGGCGCAAAGGAAGCCCACGACATTGCGCTGGCTGACAGGCTGGCCGATATTAAAGCAGATATGACCGATGAAGAAATCGCCGAAGCGGTCAACGCCGAATCTCCGGAGGATCATTCCGCGGAGTATGTGGCTTCGCTGAAAGCTGTTACCGTGGAATCTCTTCCGGAAGAAGCCAAGCTCTACGACGTGACGGACGTCACAGATGAGAACGGCATTCGCCGTATCGACGCCCTGGCTGCAGTGGATGGTGTCAGCCAGATCAGCCTTTTCCTGGATACCGCAGGTCTTTCGCAGGAAGACATCCACTGGTTCTCGCTGTACACCGGCCTGATCGGGAAACTGGATACGGAAGCACACAGCAAGGCGGAACTGGTGAATCTATACAGCCGCTACCTGTACAACGGCAGCATCTATCTGTCCCTGGTTAAGGCTGGCAAAGATGGATATCATCCTTACCTGTGCATGAACTGGATCGCACTGGATGAGGATCTGGAGGAAGGCTACAATCTGATGCATGAGCTGGTTTTTGGCACGAAGGTTGGTGACACCGTGAAGCTGCAGGAGCTTGTGCAATCTGTAAAGGCGGACATGAAAAGCATGATCACCCTCAACCCCGCCGATACGCTTGTCCAGATGGCTCTGGCACGTACTGATGGGTTATACGCTTACAACAGCTACGCTTTAGGTATTGAATACTATGAATTTCTGAGCGAGGTTGAGCAGCTGCTGACAGATAATCCGGTTACTGTGACGGATAAGCTGCAGGCGATCCAGGATTACCTCAATAACAGCACAAACGCCGTGGCAATGTGTGCCGGAAACGAGACCAGCATCGCCTTGAACCGGCAGTTATCTGACGCCTTCTTTTCTTCGCTGGACAGCCGTGCGATCGAACCCGCCGAATATGACTTCTCCGTTCCTTCCAGGCGTACAGCACTGATCGTCGACAGCAACACCCAGACCAACATGATTGCAGGTACGTTGGAAACAACTGGACTGGAGGATTTTGACGGTCATCTGAGCGCGGTGAGCAGTCTGGTTACCGACTCCTTTCTCATTCCTGAGCTCCGGGATCAGTACGGTGTGTACACTCCTGCAAACAATGTCACCGAGAATCTTTTCCTTCTCAGCACCTTCCGTGATCCGAATGTTGTCGAAACCTATGATGTACTGGAACAGCTGCCGGGGCTCATCGCGGGCATGGAACTGGATCAGGAAACGCTGGATGGTTATATTATGAGTGCCTATTCCGGCTTTGCCATGCCTCTGGGTGAACTGACCGGCGCATCCAGCGCGGCGCTCGATGCGTTGGAAGGTCTTGATCAGGCGAGAAGGCTGGACTGGATGCGCCAGCTGAAACAGCTGACTCCCGATATCGTACACGCCGATGCCGGCTTATACGCCAGGCTGATGGAAAACGGCGCACGATTAACTGCCGGTTCCGCCTCTACAATCAACAGAAATGCCGGCATGTTTGACACAATTCTCAATCCCTTTGGCGTAGCGGACAACACCCAGATAGAACTCACCGACACTCCGGCGGGCAGTGAACACTATGAGGCTGTACGCTTCGTCTTCGAGCAAGGCCTGATGGATCCGTTGTCCGATGACGCTTTCGGTGTGAACGAACCTGCCAGCCATGGTGACCTGTATACTGCAGTAAACGTATTGCTCGGCGGCACAAAAGATGCACAGGAAGCTTTGTCCGCTTTGTCGATATATGGTCTGATCGATCCAATGGCCGAATTAACCGCTCCTCTCGTTCCCAGCGAGGTATGGGAGCTGTTGTCTGTATTAGCGGGTGAAAAACTGGATTCTCTCGTCCAGACAGCCAGTCCTGACGCCGTAACCCGCGGTGAGCTTGCAGAAATGCTGAAGGCACTTGCAGGATAAAACGGAGTAATCATAAACAATCAAAAGAGCATCGAAAGAAATATGATCTAATGCAAAAATCCCGCAGACAAGCTGATTTCAGCTTGCTGCGGGATTT